>JBCBZF010000511.1:0-5164 GCA_039815525.1 Bacteroidota bacterium
CACCTTTTTTATGAGCCATGGTATTTCTGGTTTATAAGTTTTATCCGATGGATTCGATTTCAATCTGAGAAAGTGCCTGACGGTGTCCGTTTTTCACACGGTATCCTTTGCGGCGCTTCTTTTTAAAGACAATCACTTTGTCGTCTTTGAGGTGGTCAAGCACTTTGGCTTTAACAGACACACCTTCTACAGTTGGGCGGCCCACCTGCACATCTCCGTCATTATCAGTCAGGAGCACTTCATCGAAAGCAACTTCAGCACCAGTGTCTTCAGCCAGACGATTTACGTACAGCTTTTGGCCTGCTTCTACTTTGTATTGCTTTCCTTTAATATTAACAACTGCGTACATGTCGTTTCTCGTAGAGTATTTGTAACGAAATCAGGAGCGCAAAGATAGGAAAAAGCTTCATTCTTGCAAAGGATCCATTGACTAAATCATCAGGAAGCATCAGATTTTGCCTGTGGCTGGAAGGTCAGACTGAGCGCATTGAGGCAATATCGTAAACCAGAAGGGTGAGGCCCGTCGGGAAAAACATGCCCCAGATGAGAATGGCATCGCCCACAGTGCACTTCTACCCGTAGCTCTTTATGGCTCGTGTCCATCTGATTCCGGACATGGCGGGGTGCCGCAATGTCAAAAAAACTTGGCCAGCCAGTACCTGAATCAAATTTGTGCGCAGAAGAAAACACAGCCAAACCGCATCCCGCACAGTGATAAGTGCCGGAGGTTTGATTTTGCCATAATTCTCCGGTGAATGGCGGCTCAGTATGGCCCAGACGCATGATGTTGAATATATTCCCAGGTAACATAGCCCGCCATTCTGTGCGACTACGGTAAACAGGGAGGATTGAGATGCCGTCAGATAAGTCCATATCCAAAGCTACACATTTGGCACTTCAATCCCGGATGATTTACTTTGATTGTCAATTGCTCCTATGATCTGGATCCACCGCTGCATACTCCTTCTTGCGATTTACCTTGAGTTATTACTCATCAGTGATCTGCGTCTGGATGCCGTTGCACAGGGCCCTAATTGGCAGGCGGGAACACTTTTTTTATTGGCCTTATTTATTGGGATGTATCCGCTTTTCTGGATCAATAAACCATTGACGCCAAATTGGACATGGAAAACCCGCATTGAACATGCCGCTGTCTGGCCCATCATTCGGCGCATTCTTTCCCATCCTTTCAGCTTGTTTGCCATCAGCTGGATCACACTATGGAAAAACGTCCCCATTATTCAGGCTGGCATTGAGCGGTATGAAATTAACGTGGCAAATTCTGACATCATCCCACAGATACAGGTTTTATTGGAGCGTTTTTTAGCAGGCGAAAACCCGTACCAACCCATCACTGACTGGGGCTACAAACTCATCTCCCCTTACCTTCCGATGTACTGGTTGCCATTCGGTATCCCCGAATGCTTTGATTTTGATCCACGCTGGCTTTGCTTCAGCATCTTTGTACTAGGCGCTTTTGCGCTCATTTATCAACTCAGCCAACAGTCAATGGCCTTGCCACTCAAAATTCTGTTGGCACTCGCGCCGGGAGAATATTTATGGCATTACATCAATGCATATCCAATCGTGAGCAGCCATACGGTGGAGTTGATGATTGCCGGCTATTATCTTCTGCTGACAGCGGCACTTCTGAGTCAAAACAGTTGGTTGAGAACGATTGCTTTGATCTGTTGCTTGTTATCTCGTTTTTCCCTGCTATTGTGGATGCCATTGTACGTGCTGATTCGGTGGGATCAATTGACGCGCAGGGGTTTTCTGAAAGAAATGGGTGGTTTGCTGGCGGCCGTTAGCCTCCTGTACCTGATCCCTTTTTTCCTGAGGGATCCTGGATTTTTCTTTGAAGGACTTGCCTATCACGATAAAGTCGCTTTACGTAATTGGACATTTGAACCCTGGTTTGACGCGACGGGACGTCCTGGTATCCTTTTCAAAGGCGTTGGTCTGGCAGGCTATGTATATGAATGGTTTGGCGGAGAAGTCGCACAAAAGCTGGCCCTGATCAAAAAAGCCCAATTGGTTCTGAGTCTGCTGGTCAGTATCGGTTTGGGTATTCTTTGGCGAATCCGATTAAAAGGCAATCGGATCTTCGCATTGATCAGCCTCAAAATTGGTCTGGTGGTATTTTATAACCTCCTCGCGATGCCAGTCGAATATTATTGGTTGGTTCCCTCAATTCTTTCTCTTGGTCTGCTGATCTGGGCGTTTTCTGATCGCCAACCAGAAAGCGAGGACCGCCAACATACTCAGCAACACTGAGGCAAAACCCAAAAGGCTGGCCGGACGCTGAATATGCGTCGCGATGCGTCCCCTGGCGATGGCTTTTTCGTAAAAACGTTCAAGTTGGTTTCCCTGTAAGAGTTGTGGCAAATCCTCTCCCTTTACAGTGATACTGGGACCGACCATTTCGATGGTGTCCACAGCCATCGTCTGCGGCCGCAGAACCGGCAGTTTTACATGAATCGCAGGGAACTCCCCTGCCTGGGCCGATACCAGCCAATATGAAAAACGTTTGAACCCGATTTCACCATTCTCGTTGGGCGCAAATGCCCAACTGACTTCCGGGCCAAATAACAAACAATGGGATGGTACCTCTACCTCAGGAATCGGAATGCGATTGGGATCACCAGAATTAAAGGCCAGAATGTCAATTGGGATTTGCTCTCCTACTGTGAAAGCACCCTCCAGAAGATCAAACTCCAAACGAGCAGGTCCAATTGCAGCAGGTTCTGGCACTGACTCAACCAACAATGCCGGGCTATTGGTGTACACAGTATGTGAAAAGAATCTGCCCGGCTCAACAGCGGAAGCAGAACGCATGACCGGCATACGCGCTTTGCGCATGATGGTAACAGCAATCGAGTCCCATTGTATTTGGCCGCTTTCCTGAGGAAATAGCACCCCTTCATACAAACGGAAACCACTACGCCTGGCGTCGCTAAACAATGGCGCAAAGCCATTGCGCTGAAATTCCCGCACACCCTTTTGAAGAAATTGAGAACGTATGTATTCGGTCACACTTTCATCAATTCTAATAGCGTCTACATCTGCTTTCTGACAGCTTAATACAACTTCTACGGGGACCCCTTCTCCAATCAGGCAGCTTTCGCGGGAAAACCGGATTTCTACCTCAGCGTCAATGTCTACTGGTTGATATCCTCGTTCTTCAGCCTCATCTGGACGGGCACTGACCACCACAATATGAGGCTTGGTTCGTAAGATTTTTCGCCCAACATCAACGGCAAAAGAGGGTATGACCATCATCCCGGGTCGTTGGGCGATGTAGGTTTGTCGGTAAAATCCCATGCCGTTTTTCACCTCTGAGAAGTAGGATTGTGCTTTTTTGGCCAATCCTATCACATTGGGAAATTGTACTTCTTCTATCCATTCTGCACCTTCCACCGCGAGATTTAGGACGATTTCGCCTCCCTGGCGCAAAGCCTGGTGGCTGACAGAAGTTTGAATAGATTGTGCTAACAGAACAGAGGGAAAAAAGAACAAACAATTCAGGAGTAAATACAGTCTTTTCATCAAGGGGAATGAATTCCCTTTTTCAAGGAGTTGGTATTTAGTTCAACTGTACTAAAATAATCAAATTTTCGAATTAATCAATTTATCAAAATGACTAAATATCGACACAATCCTGCCAGTTTATTAACCAAACCGCGCCTGCATTGAAAAAAAAGAAAATCATCATCGCCATCACCGGTGCCAGTGGAAGCATCTATGCCCAGCGGCTCATCAAGCAGTTGGAAAAATTTGATCACCTGGAAGTTGGAATTGTCATGTCAAAAAACGCCCCGGATGTATGGCAACAAGAAATAGGGGAAAAGCCAGAACTTTCCTATCCGGTTTATGATCGCTCGGACTATCGGGCACCATTTGCTTCAGGTTCTGCCCGCTACATGCACATGGTCATTGTTCCTTGCTCCATGGGGACTTTGGGTCGCATTGCAGGCGGCATTTCTGATGATCTAACCACACGCTCTGCCGATGTAATTTTAAAAGAAAGGCGCCAACTTATCTGCGTGGTGAGAGACACACCCTTGAATCTCATTCACCTGGAAAATATGGTCAAAGTTACCAGGGCAGGAGGCATCATTCTGCCAGCAATTCCGTCCTTCTATTCAAGGCCGGATAGCATTGAAGCAGTGGTAGATACAGTGGTTAATCGAATTGTGGATCAACTGGGCTTGAGCACTGAAAGCTACCGATGGGGAGAAACCGATCAGGCTGAATATTGAACAGCGGCTTGCCCCTTCCCTACTCTTTTGGCAATTTGCCATTATGGCTGATTTAGCAGATCGATTGACCCGCTGGCGGATGCTCCTGGGTGGGAATGAAGCAGACGGTATTGACATGCCGCTGGAAGGTATGCTCAAGGCGATGGACCAAAGCCTGGAAGCATTGTATGATGCAGAAGGCAAACGTTCTGGCGGCCTGGGGGGCAGCAATCCCAATGTCGCCCGTTGGCTGGGCGATATCCGTAGCTATTTTCCTTCCTCAGTGGTTCAGATCATGCAGCAAGATGCCCTGGACCGCCTTGGTTTACAACGCATGCTACTGGAACCGGAAATGCTGGAAGCTGTAGAAGCGGATGTCAATCTCGTTGCCACCCTACTCAGCCTCAAAAATGTCATTCCCTCCAAAACCAGGGACACCGCCCGGAAGGTGGTCCTTAAAGTGGTTGAGGATCTGCAGAAGAAACTGCGTCAGCCAACCATTCAAAGTCTGAAAGGCGCCTTGAATCGATCGGTTGTCAATCGTCGGCCACGTTTCCATGAAATCAATTGGCCACGGACCATCCGCCTGAACCTAAAGCATTATCAACCAGAGTATCAGAGCATCATTCCAGATAAACTGATCGGTTATGGCCGAAAAGGAGCCGCGCTCAAAGATGTGATTTTGGCGGTAGACCAAAGTGGATCCATGGCCAGTTCGGTGGTCTATGCCAGTGTATTCGGGGCCGTTTTAGCTTCTATGCAAGCTCTCAAAACCCACATGGTGGTCTTCGACACGGAAGTTGCGGATTTGACCGAACATTTGCGCGATCCGGTTGATCTGTTGTTTGGGGCACAGCTTGGGGGAGGCACCGACATTGCCAGGGCCCTGGCCTATTGTCAGAATTTGATCAGCAGACCCAAGG
>JBCBZF010000344.1:0-6525 GCA_039815525.1 Bacteroidota bacterium
AAAAGGTATTTGAAATGAAAAATTTCAAATTGCCGGACCGGCGCCATTTGAAACAAGTACTGGAAAATCCAGATTTCTTTGCATTTATTGCTCAGTTTGAGAATGAAGTTGTGGGTGGTCTGCGTCGTGAATAGGGGTTTTCAATTTATCGATACAGATTCGTCCCTTTTCAGGATGATCCACCCATTGTTCATTGATGCGGGCAGACTGCTTTTCCATCATCATTTCATCCTGCTGCCGGAAAGACATCGCAACTTCTTTGGGAAAAAGGGCAAAATCATCTGATCCAATAACTTCCTCTCTGCTTTTCCCTGTAAAAGTCGCAAAAGCCTGATTACAGCCAAAATACACGCCGTCAAGGTCTTTCATGAAGATCAAATCAGGCGTCGCATCGATCAACACTTGTAAAAGCACTCGTTCCTGTTTGAGCAAGTCTAGTTTGCGGGAAACATCTTCCAGGGCAGCATCTTTTTCTGCCTCCAACACAAGATTTTCAATTGTCTGCCCAAGAAGGGAAGCAATCTGTTTGAGCATGATTTGGTCCTCAGAAGAAAAGCCATCCAACTCCTCTTTCCCCGCATTGAGTACACCCCAAACGGTATCTCCGACGATAATGGGAAGATTGATCCCCGATTGAAGACCATTGGCAACCAATTGGGGATTCTCTATCCAGTCATTGCATTTGAGGTCTGGTTGATACACCATCTCCCTGCTTCGTAACACTTCCCCCAAGACGGACTGCTGGACGTCAATATTCTGCAGATAATCGTTGAATTCTCGGTTGATATTGAAGCCGATAAAACGAACCTGGCGCCGGTTTTCGAGTAGGATTGCCAGGGTTGCGCGATTGGTGCCAGTCAATTCGCCAATACAATCAGAGAGATGGGAAAAACTTTCCTCAGGGCTCTTCACTTCATTTAATGCTACGGCCAATTCATTGAGGCGGGAAATTTTCCGTTCAAATGTCAATTTTTCCCGGAGTTCGTTGTCCCCAGTTAGTTGGGAGGAGACATTGATGTGGCAACCTACTCCAGCACATTCATGTATCTGATATTTCCAGACGCCATTAAACAACTGTTCTATTGCTGTCAGGCAGCCACAAACCAATTCAGAAGGAATTGGGAGGAAAGCTGAAAAAGATAAATGTCCAATTTTTTTGTCCCAACTCATGATATCCAACCAGCCTGCCTCAGTTTCTTTCAACCAATAGGACAATTGAGAAAGCCGATTCATGCCATCCAGAATATTCGACTTGGGGAAGGTAGCATTGATCAAGATTTTTCCAGCTTCTATCAACGGTATATCCAATTGTCCAGAAAGCTGCTGGTGAAACTGAACAGTCGGCATTCGGGTTGGAATATTTGCCTTCTCCAGGTCAAGATCAGACACAATTCTCTGTGCCTGCAGCGAATCAAGCAATGTTTGGGCAAAAGAAGCAGGCAGATTTTCAGGAGGTGAAAAATGCTGCAATGAAAAAGAGGCCATGGCAAAGCAGAATTGGACCTAATAGAAAATTTCGAATATGAAATGAATCAAGTCTGGCCCAGAAAACCAGCCGAATCTGTATTCCCTCTAACCTGTATGAGATTTTGGCGAAAATGTATGAGTCTCTCTGTTCCTATTCGTCCATCTACTCTATTCCTCCGGGCAATACAGCGCCAACATTTCCCGGGCATTGAATACCCTCTTTTCGACTGCGATCCGCAAATCTGCACAAGCCGTTTCATCCTGCAAATTGGCCTTACAAACGCCGCGGGCATAGTAATACTCTCCAAAGCGTTCGTCCAGTGAAATGGCGACATTGAAGTCCTGTAATGCAGCTTCCTGTTTGGTCAATGCTGCCTTTGCCAAGCCGCGTTCATAATAAAATTCGGCTCTTTCAGGATAATAGTGAATGGCAGTCGTATAATCTTCTGCGGCCTGCCGATACAAGGAATCAAGGGCATAAGCTTTTCCACGCTGTATATACAATTCAGCACGGCGCGGTCTCAATGCAATCGCCCGACTCAGCGCATCAACCGCCATCTCATAGTCATGGATTTCAAAATAGCAGATCCCGAGGTAATGTAAATAGTGAACATTCCGTTTGCTGCGGACCAAGGCTTTTTCGTAGGCATCAATTGCGGCTTTGTATTCTCCTTTTTTGGCCAGGGCGTCTGCTTTCTGCCCCCACTGATTGGCAGATTGAGCCGAAAGTGCGTGTATACAAATCCCGATGAGAATACACAGAAATGCCCTTTTCATCTTTCTCAAGTTTGAATGAAAAAAACTGATCAGCGTCGCTCCTTCAGCAGAGCCTGATAGGCAAACATTTCATCTCGTAAACGCGCAGCTTCAATGAAATTCAGTTCTTTGGCGGCGGCTTCCATTTCTTTGCGGATGTTACCGATCTTTTTCTTCAATTCATCTTCAGACAAATATTCTGCTACTGCCTCGGCTGCAACATTGATGTTTTCTTCGAATTCCTCGAAGGTTTTGGCGCGATCTCCCAGAGCTTCCCGGAAAATGTCTCGTGTTTCGCGGCGTACACTTTTGGGCACAATCCCGTGCGCTTCATTATAGGCAATCTGCTTTTGTCGCCGGTAGTCAGTCTCATCGATCAATTGCTTCATCGAATCGGTGATTTTATCACCATATAGTATTACCCGGCCTTCTTCATGACGAGCCGCCCGGCCAGCGGTCTGGATCAGAGATTGGCCACTGCGCAGAAAACCTTCTTTGTCTGCATCCAGGATCGCCACCAAGGCTACTTCCGGTAAGTCCAGACCTTCTCGCAAAAGATTCACCCCCACCAATACATCAAATTTCCCTTCCCGTAAATCGCGCAAAATATCGACGCGCTCAAGGGAATCTATGTCTGAGTGAATGTAGCGGGCTTTGATCTCCAATTCACCCAGATAGCGGGTGAGTTCTTCGGACATCCGTTTGGTCAGAGTGGTTACCAACACCCGGTTTCCCTTTTTGACTTCATTGTCCACTTCTTCCAACAGATCATCTACCTGATTGCCACAGGGACGTACCTCAACTGGAGGATCCAGCAGCCCGGTTGGACGGACAATTTGTTCGACCACCACACCCGCACTTTCCTCCAATTCAAAATCAGCTGGTGTCGCACTCATATAGATGGCCTGATTGGCCAGAGATTGAAATTCATCAAAACGCTGGGGACGGTTGTCGAGGGCCGATGGCAAGCGGAAACCATGCTCCACGAGGGTAAACTTCCGGGAGCGGTCTCCATGATACATTCCACGGACCTGCGGCATGGTCACATGGCTCTCATCAATCACCAACAGAAAGTCATCCGGGAAGTAATCAATCAAACAATATGGACGGCTGCCGGGCTGACGACGCGCCAGATAGCGGGAGTAGTTTTCGATACCCGAACAATAGCCCAATTCCCGCATCATTTCCAGGTCAAATTCAGTACGTTCCTTCAAGCGATTCGCTTCCAGAAACATGCCCTGGGCCTCGAAATATTCTACCTGTTTGACCAGGTCATCCTGAATCTCAACGATCGACTGATTGAGTGATTCACGACGGGTCACAAAGAGATTGGCCGGATACATGGTGTAGTCGCGCAGGTTCTCAACTTTCCGGCCGGTCGAGACATCGATACGCTGAATTTTTTCGATCTGATCGCCGAACAAAACAAAGCGAACGCCATAATCATCATAGGCCGGATAGACGTCAACGGTGTCCCCTTTGACCCGGAATTTTCCCGGTTCCAGATCCGTGGTGGTCCGGCTATAAAAGAGCTTGACGAGTTTGTCCAGCAGCATATTCTGGCTGATGGTTTGTCCCTGGGAAGCATAAAAGATATTTGCTTCAAAATCTTCCGGCCGCCCGATACCATAGATGCAGGAGACCGAAGCTACTACGATAACGTCACGACGATCCATACACAAAGCCGTTGTCGCACGCAAACGTAGTTTTTCTATGTCCTGATTGATGGAAAGGTCTTTTTCTATATAAGTATTGGTGGAAGGCACAAAGGCTTCCGGCTGGTAATAATCGTAATAGGAAATGAAATATTCGACCAGATTGTTGGGGAAAAACTCCTTGAATTCCCCGTACAATTGGGCGGCCAGGGTTTTGTTGTGACTGATGATGAGGGTGGGCCGATTCAGCTTTGCGATGACATTGGCCACGGTGAAGGTTTTACCCGAACCCGTCACCCCTAAGAGCACCTGAGCTGGCTCACCATTTTCGATGCCATCGACCAATTGTTCAATGGCCGCAGGCTGGTCTCCTGAAGGTTTGTAGGGTGCCTGCAGATCAAAGGTAAAGTCTTTTTCCATGTATGATTTGGGAGGGAAATTGTTAAACTAAAAGTACGAATTATTTTGGAGCAGAGTTTTGATTTCAGAGAAAGAATCAGGTGTAACATTTCGTGGCTCCTCTACCTTTGACGGACTGACAATATGCATATCCATCACCTCCGCTTACAGAGCAAAAATCTCCTGGCCCAGAAAGCATTTTATGTAGAGCGTTTGGGCTTTCAATTGCTCACCGAATCTGAGACTCATTTTCAGATTCAGGCGGGCCAGACCATCCTCGAATTCCAGCAACATCCTGCACACAATTATTATCATTTTGCTTTCCTGATTCCGACGCCTTCCATTCAAGAATCCATCACTTTTTTAGCCCAAAAAGACATTCCAATTTTGCCTCATAAAGGCGAAGAAATCCTTGACTTTGGCAATGGCCTGGCCACCTACTTTTACGATGCCGACGGCAACATCGCAGAGTTCATTGAGCGACCTTCTGAGCAAGAAGATTTCGCACCACCTTTTTCTGCCCAATCCATTGTCTGTGTCAATGAAATCGGCCTGCCGGTTGACCTTCCACTGCAAACTTCAGCTCTCCTGATCAAGGAAGCCGGAGTTCGTCCGCTGAATCCGGACGGCATGAAGGAGAGCTTTTGCTGGGTTGGGGATTTTCGGGGAGTGGTAATTGTGGTAAAAAGAGAAAGACTTTGGTTGCCAGTGGATGATAAACCTGCGGTGCGAAATGATTTTGAGGTGTTGTTTTCGGATGGCGGCGAGAAAAAATGGTTGCGGATTGAGGATGGGAATATTGTGGTTCAAGAATAAATACCAGCTCGCTCCCCGCACCTCTTAGCTCGGGCCTCACTTCCGCGGATGATGCAGGGCAAAAACTTCCCGCAGAAATTCCTTGTCCATGTGTAGATAAATTTCCGTCGTGGTGATGGACTCGTGGCCGAGCATTTCCTGGACTGCCCGCAAGTCTGCGCCGCCCTCGATCAAATGTGTCGCAAAGGAATGGCGAAACGTATGTGGGCTCACATTCTTTTTGATGCCTGCGAGTGCCGCCATGTCCTTGACAATGTTAAATACCATCACCCGGGAAAGCTGCTTGCCTCTTCGGTTGAGAAAGACAAAAGCTTCGTTCCCCATCTGAATGGAAAGATCCAGCCGCACTTCGCTCAGATATTGTTTGGTCCATTGCAAAGCCGGTTCACCGACTGGTACCAAACGCTCTTTATTGCCTTTGCCCACAATGCGTAAAAAGCCCTCCTCCCAATAAATCTGCGACAGTTGCAGATTGGTGAGTTCTGAAACCCGTAAACCGGAAGAATATAACAGCTCCAGCATGGCCCGATTGCGCACACCTTGCGGTCGGGTCAGATCAACCTGGGCCAACATCTTGTCGATTTCTTCAGGATTAAGAACCACCGGAAGTTTACGCCCGAAGCGCGGCATATCCAGCAATCGACTTGGATCATCCTTTGTCCATTCATCACTTTGTAAAAAGCCATGAAAGGATCTTAGGGCAGACAGATTTCGCGCCAGGGAACGTTCACTCAGAAAACAATCCTGGCTCAGCCAGGTGAGAAATTCTCGTAAGTGGTCCAGGGTGATGTCGGCGGGAGAAGAACTTTCCAGGATATCGGTGGCATACCATTCATAGCGATCCAGATCGCGCTGATAGGCATCCCGCGAAGTGCGGGCGACCCCACGTTCCACCGTGAGATATAGCTCATGTTCTTTTCGGGCCTGCTGCCAGCTGATCATGCCACAAGTTACACAAATGCTTTTCAGCCGGCTTGCAACAGGCTGTCTTTTTTCTCCTGCACGTATTTCTCCCCTACCTCACGAATCACCTGCAGGAGATAGTCGATTGAATCTTTTTGCTTGCGATGATTGATCAGACAAGCCCGCAGCACAAATTCACCCCGCAACTTGGTGCCAGTGATGAAGACGCGTCCATCTTTTTCAAGTGCCGAAATCAAGGCCTCATTCAGACTCCGGATTGCGTCCGGGTCTTGCAGATCTCCGGTGTAGCGGAAGCAGGCAATCGCCAGCGGAGAGCGGGCATGTAATTCAAAGTCCGGGGCGGCTTCCACCTGATCAGCCAGATAGACAGACAGATCCACATCTTTCTGAATCATCTCTCTAATGCGGACAAAGCCATAATATTTCACGCTCATCCAGACTTTGAGGGATTTGGCATTGCGGGAGAGTTGAAAATGGTGTTCGTTGAAATCCAGACGGCCCTGATCGG
>JBCBZF010000242.1:0-7549 GCA_039815525.1 Bacteroidota bacterium
GCTGGTAAACCTGCTGCGATGGAGCCTTTGACGTTGCGAAGTGAGTCGTCGATGAAGAGGCAATCTTCGCCTTTCAACTGATAGCGGTCGAGGAGGATACGATAAATCTTTTCATCTGGCTTTTTACACATTTCTACGCCTGAAACCACTGTGCCTTCAAACCAGTGCAAAAAATCATAACGCGCCAGGGCAATGGGAAAGGTCTCTGCTGACCAATTGGTCAGGGCATAGATCCGATGCTTCCCCTGATCACGAATCTCCCGCAGAATGTCCACCATTTCCTGGATGGGGCCGCCCAGCATGGTTTCCCATTCGCCATAAAAAGCCCGGATCATCTCTTCCCATTCCGGATGTTGTGCGACCAATAATTCGGTCGCTTCAGCAATGGGGCGGCCTGCATCCTGCTGTTCATTCCAGTCATGTGTTGTGATATTGGTCAGGAAATCCTCCATTTCCGCCTCGGTGGCAAATTTGGAGCGATACACATAGCGTGGGTTCCAGTCAATCAGGACGCCGCCGAGGTCAAAAACAATGGTATTGGGCATGAAGGGGAAAGTTTGAAGGTAAGTGTGGCTTAAAGAAAGACAATCCAGAGAAAAAATGCTGGTTAAGGTTACGTTTTTTATTCGTGCTGATACGAATGATGGAAACATTGTTTATCCAATCATTGATCCGCATGAAAAATATCCTCCTGTTTGGTCTGATGCTCTGTCTGACTGGTATGGCTTTCGGACAAAAGCGTGGCAATCTCACCCTCAAAAGGGGCACATTTACCAAAAAAATTACCCGTTCTTCTGCTCTGACGAAGCAATTTAAAGCGCTGACCAATGATGCACTTGGCGCCAAAGATGATGATGACTGTACGCCCCCACCATGTAGCGGCATCATTGATCCCTGGACCTGTGAATGTTTTGATGACATTCGTGATCCCTGGGAAGAGGACAAAATTGCTGCCCACATGAAATCGGTGCAGCGGTTTGAAGCCGCCGTGCTCAAAGGCGAAGGAAAAGATCTGATTCCGGCTTCTGTGGTCAGAAGTGCGCAAAAACGATATCCGGGCAATTCGTTGAAGGCGATTGTGGGGCGACGCAATCTATATGTAGGGTTGAAGTAGCCGCCACGTTGATTCTAAGCAAGGCGTCCCTTTGGGGCGCCTTTTTTGTTGGCTCTCAGAGAGAATGCGCGGATTTTGAAAGGCCGCTGGATTTGCCTAAATAGACTGGATCATCAACCTATGTCTGAAGAATCAAACCCAATCGAACCACAAATTTGGATGGCAGTATTCATCACCATTCCGGTGGTCGTCTGGCTGCAAATCGGGCGGGACCTCATCACCGAGCATACTGGCGTCATGTTTATTGGGTCAATTGGTGGCTTGTGTGCATTCGTAGGGGCTGGGGTAAACTATCTGACGCATAACAAAAGCAGATGGATCAAAATCCTGGCTGCGATCGGCTTGCTGATTGCCTGCCTGATGCCCTTGTATTTTCTTGCCTGACCGAAAGCAACTTTTACCATCACAAAATCGATCAACCGCTACCAGCCAATCTATGACACACAGCTTTGAACAATTGTGTATTGCCATTCAGGAGCAGGCAGGTCGCTACGCTTTCACATCCAGAGAGATCAATTTTCAGTTCGAAGGCATTGCTGATGTCTACGTGCTCCGAAAAGCCAATGTACTCATGAATTCCGGCATTGTGATCGTCAAGATGGCGCCGCATGACGGACCCGTTGATTATGTCGGATTGTGTAAAAAGATCAAGTTTAAGATCGCGGCCAAAGTATTTTACATCCCACTCCTGTATGGATTCTTCCATCAGTTTGTCCTGGTGGATGAAAATGTGATTGATGACGAGTCTTATTTCGGTCTTGGTCGAGGCCTGGACACAGTCGACAATCAGCGATCTGTAACCCAAAGCATTACCCTCGTCGATATGGCCCGCCAGCGTTACGTATACGCCCGTACAAAAGGACTGGCCCTTTCAGGGCGTTTTCAGGATGTAATTCTGCAAGCATTAGAAAAGAATGGCTATGTAAAGCACGAGATCCGGCAATGATTTTGCGTACCTTCCCTTATGGCCAGATCCTTTTCCCATACACATGAACTCCATCTATGGTGGACCCAGGACAATGCGGGTCGGACTTTGGCATTGGAACCCACTAAGGCTGAACTGGAAAGAGTAACTTACTTCAAATCTCCGCAGCGGACCCGGGAATATCTTTTTGGACACAGTTGGATGCGCAGCATTCTGAGACAATACCTCCCTCAGGAAACCGAGACCCTTGAGCTTCTGACCAGTGCGCATGGGAAACCCTTTCTGCCGAACCATCATTTGTCTTTTAACCTTTCTCATTCAAATGGGACGTATGTATTGGCGGTGGCTGCAGAGGGGCAGCTTGGGCTTGATGTAGAGTGGCAAAAACGCGCGATTGAGCCAGACTTTCTGCGGAGCGTTTTTCAGCCGGAGGAACTAGCTGATACTGACCATATTCTACATCGCTGGACCCTCAAGGAAGCCCTGCGTAAAGCCCTGGACGACCCCACGATTCCTTTTCGGGAGATGAGGGTAGACCTGCACCCTCTTCAGGTCAAGGTGCCAAATGCCATATTGGATCATCAACACTGGTCTTTTCGCCATCACCAACTTGATCCAGAATATCTGGTCGGTCTGGCCTGGGCGAAGAAAGCGGCTTTTCAAGCGGAGATTCATATCTTTCCCGGGTGAAGCTCCATCTCCACCTTCCGTACGAATTGCTGGCCCGGCAACTCACCGCGCATCTGCCGGAAACGCTTTACGAGGGATCACCTCCCATCGATTTGGTGGACCTGACCGCCTGGAAACTCTGGCTGCGCCAGCCTTGCCAATTGAGTCGGCAAGGAGACCAATTGCTGTTGCAAATTCCACTACAAGGTGAAGGCAGTGTGCTCAGAGCAGGCTTTGCAGCATTGAGCAGTCTGCCAATGTTGGGCGGATTGAGTGGCAAAGAGAAAATATCTTTCGCCCTTAGCATCCAGATTTGGATTGCCCCAGACTTGCGATCCAATTGGCAAATTCATAGTCCGTTGAAAAGCGCTTTTGTCTGGGACCAAAAACCAGCCATGAGATTGGGGATGGTAGATATTCCTCTGACCACTGTCTTTAAGCCCGTCATTGAACTGGCCTTATCAGAACTGAGTGAGGAAATCCGCCAGTGGCTACACCATCCCCAGCGATTTCGGATGTTGGTGGCTGATGCATGGCAGCAGATGCAGGCGCCGCTTTCTTTGGAAGAAAGTCCCTCTGTTTTTCTCCATCTTCGCCCATCAAAAATCGCCGCAGAAGCGATTCAACTTCAGGAAAAAGATTTGCTTATTCCTTTGAATCTGGATCTTCGAGCAGAAATTCGTCCGCTGACAGATCCTGGGATTGCTCTCATGCCTTTGCCTGATTTACAGGATGCACAAGATCGGTTTCTGCTTGATTGGCAATTGCGATACAGTTGGCAGGAATTGTCATCCTGGCTATCTGCGCAAACATTCCGGGAAAATGCCATTAACTTTCAGTGCAAAGGTCTATCGGCGACTTCCGGTCGAATTGTGCTTCAGCTTAAGGGACAGGCAAAAAAGCTTGGTGTGAATTTCCCTTTCCGTGTACTGCTAGCTTTTCAATTGCTGACCAATGGGGAAATCAGTGAAGTAGAATGGGACTGGACCGAAAGCCGTGTCCCTGTCCGTTGGCTTGGTAAACGTCTGGAAAAGTCATTGACCCGGCAGCTCATCAAGGCGGCCCAGGATGCCTGGAAGACAATCAGACAAGATCTGTTAGCTGAGCTTCGTCAGCAGTCGATCGATGAGGTGTTTCGCCTTGAATCCCCTCAAGCGGATATTACCTGGGACAAAAGCCTGTGGGACACACAGGAAATCTGGCTCTCTGGTCAGATAAAAGGAGACTTTGCATTGCATTGGGTGGGCGTATTGGAAGGTGAAAGGCTAACATAAAACACCTTCAGCGGACGGGTATCTACTCCCTGAAAACCACCATTTTTTTCTTTGGTAGCATTCCCTGATGCTCCCTGGTGGTCAATTTTCCACTTTTGGGTCATGGAATTACATACCCTTTCATCTGTATAAACTGATAGCTGATGCGCTGCGCATCAGCTATCAGACTAGGTTGTTTTACAGACCACCGGCCATCATGATGGTTGGTGGTTTTTTAGTTTTCCCAAGCGTCGTTGGTTTTATCTGTATCAGGCACATCGGCAGCACCGAGTTGGAGAGCTTTGATGCTTTTGTCAAATTTCCGTTTGAGCGTGAGGCGTTTTTCTTCCTTCCACACCATGGCCGAATAACGAATGACTTCTTCGCTATCATCTTCAAATACGACAGTCAGATTCACTGGAACAGGAATGTTACTTTGGTTAACAACGGTCGCTTTGAGTTTGCCCGCTTTCACATTGACATCGACCAAAGCAAGGTCTGGCGCACCCGTTTCGAAAAACCAGGCTTGCCAAAACCAGTCGAGGTTTTGTCCACTGCTCTGATTGAAGCTGTTGAAAAAGTCGTAAGGAATTGGGTGCTTCCCATTCCAGGCAGCAATGTAGTTTCGCAGACAGCTTTGAAAAACCTCATCTCCCAACATTTCCCGCAGGATGTGATAGGCTGAAGCTGGTTTGGCATAAGCGTGTACGCCGTAAGCCTGATTTTTGAGGAGAATGGTGGGCGTCATCAAAGGAACGTCTTCGGCACTGTTGGCAAAATAGCTGAAGCCAAGTGAGTTGTAGAGCATCGGGTCGCGGGCGTCCGGTTCCATGGCGACAATCAGATCATTGGGTAGGATGGTGGCCCAACCTTCGTCCATCCAGGCGTATTTTCGTTCGTTGATCCCCATATAAAAGGGGAAGTAGGTATGAACAATCTCATGATAAGTCAGGTCGATCAGATCTGCCATGTCCCGGACCTCTCCATCATTGACGATCATGGGAAACTCCATGCCACCCGAACCATTGAAGACACTCACCTGCGGATAGGGATAGGGAACGCCCGGCAATTTGGTTGACATGTCGATCACACTTTTGTGTGCCACTTCGGCCGCCCGATCATAGTATTCGGCATTGCGGTCATAGGCCACATCGACCAGGACACGTCGACCCGGTTCCACTTCGACACTGCTTGCATCCCAGAGAAAAGAATCAGACACTGCAAAGGCAAAGTCCGGAACAAAATCAGCTTTAAACTGCCAGCTATGGCGATCAGCCGCCTGCAAGATCTTCCCATCATCTACATCCTGAGCAGTGGCGATGCGAATCACTTCGTCGGACCGCTGGGCCTGCTGGTAGCGTTCGAGGGTTTGGGGGCTAAAGATTGCTTGTGGGTTCTGCAACATCCCGGTGGCCCATACCATGAGATCACCCGGCACATCAATGCTGACATCATAAGACCCGAAGTCGTTGTACATTTCGGTGGTCCCGGTATAATTGTAGGTGTCCCAACCAGATAAATCGTCATAGACCGCAATTTGTGGAAACCAATAGGCAACGAAAAAGGTCTGTTTGCCATAGGTTCCCATGCGGAGATCCACCTCATTGGGGATGATCATTTCCCAATCAATTTCGACGGTCAGCTTTTCGCCACTCTGCAATGGCTCAGCCAGCCTGACAATCAGATTGGTGCCCGTTCGAATGACGGGGCGTCGAAAGCCACCTTCGGTCGAATTGGGATCCAATTCATTCCCGGCTACGATTAACTTCTTTAGTGTCACACCATCATGCAGCGCGCTGGGTGGCACTTCCTCGTCCCGTACACCGCCTTTTTTGAAAATGTCCTGATACAATCTGATGACCAGCATGGGCAAGGCATCGGGGCTGTTGTTGGTATAGGTAATGGTCTCACTGCCATCGATCACCCGGCTTGCCGGGTCCAGGCGCATATCGATGTCATAGTCCGACCGATTGATCCAATAATTGGGTCCGGGCTGCCCGTTGAGGGTCCGGGTCCCGTTTTGGAGAGCGGCCTGTACTTCCCGGTTCATGGGAAACTGAGCCATCGTGGTACTGGCAAAAAGAATCAAGGCCAGTGAGAAGAGCAGCTTGCGCATCTTGGATATGGTTGAGAAGGTTTAGACAAACATAATGCGGAAAGTACAAAAAGGGACTACAAGCGCCTGAAGAGCTTGCTTTTTTCGCAGGAAAGTCCCGTGGGAGAAGCCTGGTGTCTTATTCCCTTGCTTCGAGCGCCTCCATGAAATCGTCGATCCGTTCATAGTGGAGGACGCCAGGTTCTTCTTCCGCTTCTTCCCCCAAACTGAGACCTCCCGGCAGACTGCGATCACTTTTGACCAACGTAAGCAGTTGTTCAAAGTCAGTCAGGTGAAGAAAAATGTGGGGAAAAACGTCCTGGTAGGCATCAAGCTGGTTAAGCTCGGTTAAGGTGATCTCTATTTTGAGTTCCTTGTCCTTTTTCTCTGCTTCGTCCACCAATTGAGCAATGTAAAGTGGGTCGGTAAATTGATCTCCACGCAGAATGACCGCCTCGGTATGTTGCCAGACCAAATCACTCCATTCTGCGATGGGAAGGGTGATGTAGCGATGTTGGAACATCTTTTCCGTTTCTGGCAGTTCTTCCAGGCTGACAACATTCATTTCCAGAACGATTTCTGGCCCACTGAGCCAGTTGACCATGTTCCAGATCATAGAGGCGGAGAGCTTCTTCATACTACCACGCTCAAGGCTGAAACTGATCAAGTCAAAGCCGACTGCTGCACTGGAGCGCGCATCTTGCAGATTGGTGAGATTGGATATTTTAAGTTTAGGGCGCATAAATAATAGAAGGTGAAAATGCAGAATTGCGTCGCGGACCTGACCGATGGACGCAAATTGCCCGGCAAAAATATCACATTATCCAATTTATCCCGAAATTGCCGTCATGAGTCAAGCAAGCTTTATCCCCTACCAGCGCCCTTTCATCGACGCAGAAGACATGATCCGCCATACAGCTGAGCACTTTGACTGGATGGATCAGCGCCGGAGTCTGCGCGAATTTTCTGATCGTCCGGTTCCCAAAGCGGTCATTGAGAATATCCTCAAAACTGCTTCGACCGCACCTTCCGGGGCGCACAAACAGCCCTGGACCTTTTGTGCGATCAGTTCTCCTGATGTGAAAAGTCAGATACGCAAAGCGGCTGAAGAAGAGGAATACACCAATTATCATGGCCGGATGTCCGATGAGTGGCTGGCTGATTTGGAAGCTTTTCAGACGGATTGGAACAAGCCCTTTCTGGAAATTGCGCCCTGGTTGATTGTGGTATGCCGCCGGATTTATGAGATGGAGGAAGGGGAAAAGAAAAACAACTATTACGTCAATGAATCAGTGGGGCTGGCCACAGGTTTTTTGTTGCAAGCCATTCATCAGGCGGGCCTGGTGGCCTTGACGCATACGCCCAGTCCCATGAACTTCCTGACGAAACTATTGGGCCGTCCGGCGAATGAACGACCTTATCTCCTCATTCCGGTCGGCTATCCCGCTGAAGATGCAGCAGTACCGGCTCTGACCCGTAAATCATTAGATGAA
>JBCBZF010001083.1:0-2439 GCA_039815525.1 Bacteroidota bacterium
CCACGCCCACATCAACGATGGCTACGGTGATATTGGGAGAACCGGTCGTGATATCCCAGGCACTGTCCGCATCAATGTCAGCATCCAGTAAAGAGGTATTATACTGATTGGTTCCAGGAACGCCGGTGTTGATCAAATGCCATTGTTCATCTAATCGGCCGTCTCCAGGGTCTAAAGTTGGCTGAGGCGGCAAGGATGTCGGGCCAGTCAGGTTGAGCATGATCACAAAATCAGGCTCCACGTATTCAAAATGGCCGGATTGCTCAAATGCATTTACAACCTCAAACAGGCCAAATTCTCTTTCAGAGGTCAAATGACAGTGCACAATATTGGGATTGTGCTTATTCGTTCTGACAATTTGAACGCCATAGGCTCGCGCCATTTCATGCAGGTGGACCATATCACCATGGTCCCGCAAACGCACCATAAATTCGCGGGTGTAGGTTTGTCTGGCACCATTTGCATCCACCAACATGGGGTGAGCATATTCCACCTCTTCCAGTTCTGCTAATTGCTTCAGATGAACCATCAGCCTGCCCCCATCAATCGAACCGTCGAGGGGAATGAGACTTGCCGCAGGCTGCGGTAGCAGACATTCCCGATCAAACTTTCGGATGAATGGAATATCTTTCAAGATGGCAGCCTGATCCTCAAATCCAACTCCTTCCTGAAATTTGACCATCATCCAGTCCGCAGAAATCCCCATCTGCTGTCGTTTCCCAGCCAGATTTACCTGGTAGTTCTGCGCCAACAGTCCCAAGGAAGAAAATAACGATATAAGAATTAAAAGGCCGTTCCGTCTCCAGCTTAGCATGATGCGTATGTTTAACCTTATCAAGCCCGAAAATATGGGCTTCAAAGGCCTCATCCAATGGCTTTGGTCTGCACGCAATGATTGGCCTGACCAGTGGTAAGATTTGGCGTATGAATGACATCGGAGCGGAGGCCCAATCTGTCATTTTTGTGGCTGAACCGTTTGCGACCTTTCCTGAACGGTCATCATCTGCGGTGATACATTAGTTTGAAACACGAAATAAAAGTATCTGAATGGGTGAAAAAATGACTTCAAAAAAAGCTTGTAGGGAATCAAAAAAATGCTCTATATTTGTCGCCCGATGTTCTTTGCCCGGGTGGTGGAATTGGTAGACACGTTGGTCTCAAAAACCAATGGCGCAAGCCGTGCCGGTTCGAGTCCGGCCCCGGGTACAAGCAGCCTTTTTAGGCGTTTTTCGTCTAAAATCATATAAAAATGTATCTTGTAGAGAGAAACCTCATCAAGGTACATTTTTTTTATTTATGCGACCAAAGAAAGCACGACCGCTCAACAAAGACGGTTTTCCCTATGAACCAGCCCGGCTGATCAAGGCCGATGGCAAGTGGTATATCACCTATATGGTCTGGGATCATAACAAAAAGAAGCTGATCACCAAAAAGCTCTACCGCATTGAAGGTGATACACCAGATCAAATGCGCCGTGATGCAGACGAGAAGGTCTATCAGATTAACCAATTGCTAAAAGAGGGCTACGCTATCGCCCGCAAGCAGACCAGTTCACAGGAGTTTATCACCATCAAAGCTGGCTTTGAAAAAGCGTACCAAGCCAAACTCTCTCACATCAGTCCCAAGACCAAAGAAAGCTACGACAGCCATCATCGATGGCTCACGGCCTGGCTGGCTGAAAGCGGAATTGGTGATCGCCGTCTACAGTCACTTGGTAAAGGAGATATTCTCGCCTTCTTGGATTGGTTGTATGAAAAGCGGAAGCTAGGCAATCGCAGCCGTAATAACTACCGCATGTATGTTACCACTTGCCTGGAAGAACTGGTCAAACGGGAATACATCAAAGTCAATCCGGCCAAGGGAATCAAAGACCTCCCGACCAAGTCCACCAGTCATATTCCATTTACGCCGGAAGAACAGGAGATTTTAGAAAAGTGGCTAAAGCAGCACAATAAGCAGCTATACTACTTCACCCGATTTATCTACTATGCTTTCATTCGGAGGATCGAGTTATGCCGCCTGAAGGTAAACCATGTTGATCTGAAAAACCGCGTCATCCTGGTACGCTCCATGAACGCCAAGAACAAAAAGCAGATGCCAGTAGAAATTGTGGATCCACTGGCAGAAGTGATTGAAGAAATGGAGCTGAGTAAGTATCCGGGGAATCATTTAATCTTTAGTAAAAAGCTGCTGCCTGGTACTGATCCCATCTGGCCCAATCGGGTTTCAGAGGCCCACAAAAGAGCACTGGAAGCAACCAATCTCTATAATGGTGAGCTGACCATGTATTCATGGAAGCATACTGGTAATTGCAATGCCTATCGGGCTGGTGCAGATATCATCTGGATCCAACACCAGAACCGGCATTATAGCCTTCAGGAGACGGAGATTTACCTGCGTTCCATGGGATTCGACGGAGGAAACTTCGGTACTCGACAC
>JBCBZF010000459.1:0-5514 GCA_039815525.1 Bacteroidota bacterium
CCCCTACGAAAATACCATTCGGCCACTAGGTCAAATAACTCCCCTGACACCACCGAATAAGTTGATGTTGAGTATCCAAAAAGACAAAAAATACATAGCCCCCGGTTTTATTCCACAACTCAATGGTGACAAGCTGCATGTCCTCTGTTACCGCAGTGGCTCTATACACAGCCATTTTCATCCTCTTTACTTTTAGCTTATTGGCTGAGGGTGAACTGATTTTATAGATTCTCTTCTTGGATGGAAGATGAAGCGAGACCGCCTCTTTTGTATTGTCCCCGAAACGCCGGAACAAATCCGGAAAACGCTCGCGGTCTAAACATTCCGTGTCCAGATGGTATAGTGCACTGCCAAAGGTGTCGGTTTCTTTTGGCACCTTAACGCTCACATGATGTGCCCCTTTGCATTTTTCGTGCACGATCGAGTCCAGGAATACCGAAACCGCAGCTGATTCTGGATTGCTTTGTGCATGGCTAAAGGGAATGAGAGCGATTAAAAAGAAAAGGCACGGCAAATATCTCATCTTACTCAAATCGTAAATTCTCCACCGCCAGGGTATCCTGTTCAGGATTGTACAACCACACAATTTGTTTGAACAGTTTCATGCCATCTACTACCGTCTCCTGATTGTAGAGAATGTACTCGCCGCCTTTGTTTTCGTCATCTTTGGAGGTGAATTTACAGAGTGCAAAAGCATGGCTTTCCTGGTCAAAGTAAAAATACCAGGCCGGTTCAGTATCAAGCGGTTCATAATTCACTTTGACCACATCATAGGTTTTGCCACCATAACTCCTTTCCATGATAGAGTCCTGCACAATCGCCTCCGGATCGCTGAGTTTCATCGGTAATCCAATCAAATAGGTGTAATAATCTTTGTAGCGGCTTACCCCCGCACAGCCCAACACTGATTTCATCTGGGCAGAGTCTTCCCCGCTGAGCACCCGCGCAAAATTGATGAAACAGCTATCCGGATTGGCTTCGGCGGTAAAATCGATGCCATTGGTGGAAGAGCGAATCTGAAACACGCCCTGTTGATTGTCGAATGACAATCCGGTGGTCCTTTCATCCTTGCTGCCGCCCCTTCTGGTGATCACTGAATTGATCTCAATTGCTGATGTGAACTCTTGCCAGTGGCCATCGGCATCATGATAGGCAATGGATTGCTGAATGAGATCTTGAGCAGAATGGATTGGTGGCGTTTTTTCTGGTTTTGGCCCACATGCAAGCAGGCCGAGGGTGAGAAGGAAGAAAGAGAGCATACGCATAGAAGGACGATTTCAATTGAAGAAGAATCCCAAGATGATAAAGCTCTCTCTGCAATCAAAGCGGTGCGCATCTTCGCAGGCTAGGACTAATACACCAGTCCTTTTTCTTGCGCCTTCTTTTCCTCTGCGAGGCCAATCCGTGTACTGACGACCAATCCCAAACAGACGCCTATGCCAATTCCGACCCCAACATTCCCCATTGCAGATCCCAAAAGAATGCCTGCCACCATCCCAAGCACGACTGCAAGCCCATGATGACGCACACGTAAAGAACCCTTTTCAACATAGCCCAGCCGATCCCTGACAATCCTTTTGGTTTGCTTAAGCGCCGCCCGAAATGTCTTTTGGCTTTCACTCTCTACTGGCGAATCGGGCATTTGCTCGAACAGCTGCACCAATTCAGCTTCCATCTCGTCGTTTTCTGCTTCTTCAAGTTTTTGGACCAAACGCAGTAGAACCTCCAGTCTGAGCTTTTTCCGCTCTGATCGGGTGAGGGTTTGGGCGTGATTCTCGATCATGAAGGAAAAGTGATGTTTCATGCGTCTGCGCATTGTCTGTTGAAGCATAGTAAGCAGCAAGCGTCGGGTTTCCTACTGCTTGATGAACTTCAAGGCAGTTTGTGGCTTACTCTTCAGACGGATGAGGTATAGGCCTTTCGGCAAAAATGAAACATCCAGTGAGGTATCTGACGTCACATTTTTCTCCATGATCAATTGTCCGTGCGCATCAACTATCTGCACCTGATCGGATGAAATGCGGTTTTCAAATTCAAGCCTGAGGTGTGAAGAGGCAGGATTGGGAAAAATGTGCCAAAAGGCCAGCTGATCGTCAGGGGACTCAAATCCAACCAAGCCGCAATTCAACTTCACCACCGGAGAATAGGTCGTATCCAAGGGACAATTGGCAAGCGGATTGACCACTCTCCCTTCATAGGTTCCCACTTCAGTGATCAGCAATGAGTCGCCATTGAATGAGAGTAAATTGCCATTCTGATACCATTGAATCACTTCATCGCCAGACAAAGGATCATTTTGATGTCGAAGGACAAATACCAGGGTATCATTCGTGCAACTATCCCCCAATAGCTCAAATGTGTAGCCCGTCCAGGGCGCAACCGCAGAGTAGCCCCGTGATATTTCAGAACAGCCATCGCGCGTCGCCAAAACGGATATCCAGGAGTTGGTCGGCGTGGTATATTGCAGCGGATTGGCGAGAAAAGGGGCAACTTCACCAGGAATAGGCTGGCAGCCCAGATACCATTGATACGAATCATATTGCTGCGTCCATAAGGTATCATCAACCAGGCAGGTCCAGCTGCTTTCATCAAAGACGGTGGGCGTATGCGCACACAATTGAAAAGTAGTATCGGCAGTGGCAGTGTGAACCCCATTGATGTCGCAAGTCGTCGTGCTTAGCTGAATGGTGTAGGTGCCATTGTTGGCATATTGATGGAGGAAACTTTGGATGCTATCAGTATTGCCATCGCCAAGATCCCAATGATAGTCCATCACCAGGCCATCAGGATTTTTGGCGCCAATCCCAATCGTCAAAGGGTCCCAATCCATGCTGATTTTGAACTCTGCCCGAGGCGGCTTTTTGAAATCCCAGATCGCAAGCTGATCAAAGACCATCACTTTGGCAGCAGACCGAATGCTCGCAGCCGTGTTGGCATCGAGGGTAAAATCAAAACTGATTTGGCTGGGATCTTTTTTGAAAATGGCCGCATAAAAACAACAAGCCGCCGCGTATGAACCACTGGCTGAGGGATGGCTGCCATCTGCACTGTACAGCTCAATATTGGGATGATTGACCCGTAAATACCGCCACACCGCTGACACGGGAGAAACTTCACCATTGAGGATGTTTGTCATCTTCAGATATCGTTCTCTCAAAGTAGAGTCCATCAGTTCATAGGTACACATGAGGGGGAAACTGCCGCAATTGTTGGCATCGCCATTTTTGCGGCCCCAGGTCATATAGGACATCGGCACCGCACAGGGATTGTACTGCTTGATCAGGGTATGAAGCTGATTGGCCCCGCTCTGGAAGACACCGGACTGAATGATCGGTTCCTGGCTTTGGCCCTGCATGACCACATAATCCCAATTTCCGGCCATGATCTTGTTCTGCGTGATCGCATTGACGGCATGATCGATCAGTCGAAAACCACCAGGGGTATTGCGATCATGGACCAGGGTATCACCAACCGAATGCGCCATGTCATCCACCAGTTGTGGCAGATTGTTGAAGGCGGTATAACTGTTGCCGATGAAGAGGACACGATAAGTGTCCTGCGCATGAATGGTGGAACAACTGAGGCAGAGTCCCAGACACAGAATCAGGTGATACAGGCGGTTTGTCATGCTCGTAAGATAATTTCTGCGTGGAATGAGCTTTTCATCACTTCTCATAATTCAACTGCAGCCAATCTCCATTCATCAAGTACTGATCCTGGTCCTTGGTGTTTTTGAAGACCAAAAACAGTTTATCCACCCCATTGCTGGGCGTGAGTCCAATCTCGAAGGCACGAAAGCCTTCTTTGTCCTCGTCAAAATATTCAACCGCCCCTTGCCCAAGCAGTTTCCCTTCTGGACTTCCACGTCTGATTTCGACGGTTCCGGCGTAAGGATAGCCTTTGTTAAATGCAGCCCCGACACTGATGCTGCTCAGCTTGTCATAGCTGATGGAGGCCATCTGGATGTGTTTGCCATGTTGAATGGAGCCCACCAGCGTCCGCCCCTGGCTTTGCCAGATGCCGAGTGCAGGATCGAGATCCACTGCATCTTCCAACTCAACTCTGGGGGCAAGAAAAATGACCTCTTCAACCGAGGACAAAGAAGAACCGGTAACCTCCGGATGACCTTCGTCCAGATAGGAGACCATGAAGACATATTTCCCTGTTACCTCATCCTTCAAATGCTCTGCAAATGTCAGGCGGCCTTCCAGGGGCAGGCGCTTCTCTGCAAATTGTTTGTCTGGATTGAGGGAAAGAATGTAATCAACCATGGTACCCACGTCCTCAATTTTCAGCTGTGGATGCGCTGCCATCATGGTTTCGCCCCAGATTCCCTGGCTGCCTTTGATGATCCGATGGATGATCTGCTGTTTATCCGCTTCTGTGTAACGCTTCGCCACGTCTTCAAAACTTGGTCCGGCCACTTTTTGATCAATGGCATGACAGGCTTTACAATCTGAATCATTGATCAGCTTCAAACCCGCAGGAACTGCATTTCGCTGATGTCCAATACTGGCCAGAATGAGGTCTTTGCCCTCCGGGATGTAGTCAAACGTAACTTTTACCCGCTCCGGATCAATCGCATTGTCTGCGCTGCTTCCATCCTCTGCATCAAGCACCTCGATCCGATAGTCCAGCTGCCGCTTGTTCCAATAGGTCCGGTTTTCATCGCTTAGATGAATCTTGATCTGGGGTGGTTCATTGCCCACCAGGACTTTTTGTGCGGCAGTAGCAGTTTCACCATAAGCATCCGTAACGGTCAGACGCACATCGTACATGCCAGGTTTTTCAAAGACATATTCGGCATGAGGGTCATTGGTTTGTACTTCCTCTTCCTCAAAACGCCAGCTGTAGGTCAGCTTATCTTTATCAAAGTCGTGGGATTTTTTGGCAGAAAAACGAACGCTTAAAGGTGCGGCACCCACTTCTTTGTCAGCACTTACATTTGCGACCGGCGGTCGATTTCCGCTATTGAAATGAATCAGAGACAAACGGGCATCAAGATTTCTGCTGTTCCATTTTTGTCCGTATTCCAGCACATACAATTTTCCTTCCTTGCTGAACAACATGTCCATCGGATGTGAAAAATCTGTATTGGGCATAAATGGATCTGCCTGTATGAATTCCTGGTTTTCATCTAAATGCACAACATAAATCCAGTCCCGCATCCACTCATACACAAACCATTTGTTATCAAAATATTCAGCAAAGGATGGATCAGGTGCAGGATAATCTTCGGCGTGGAAAATCGGACCAGACATGGGATTGACGCCCCCTTTGCCCAGCCAGGGGAAGTCCCTGGAACGCTTATAGCTGTACCAAATCATGGATTCCTGAACTGGCGGCAGGTTTTGGATACCGGTATTATTGGGCGAATTGTTGACGATCTTGACGGGATCAAAGACCCTGCCTGATTTTTTCCTGCTAAAATCATACTCCACATACATCTGGTTGTTGCCGCGGCTGTAGGGCCAGCCATAATATCCCGCTTCTCTTGCCTGATTAAATTCGCCC
>JBCBZF010000721.1:0-3871 GCA_039815525.1 Bacteroidota bacterium
CCCACCTTCACCCTGGTCCAGACTTACGACACTGTTTCTGGCCCGCTTTGGCACTGTGATCTCTACCGCCTGGCGGACCCGTCCGAGTTGGCCGAGCTGGGGTTGGACGACGCCATTGGCCGCGACATCGTCTTGGTGGAGTGGCCCGAACGCCTGGGCCCCGAGGCGCCGACGCCGACGCTGGACCTCGCCCTTTCTGTGGCCGCCGATGACGGCCGCACCCTGCTGGAATGGGGGCGCCATGGAGACTGAGCGCAGCACCACCATCACCGGGTTTTTGGCACGGTCCGAGTGGCGGGACGCCGTCCGCGCCCCCTTGGCGGGAGACGCATCAGCACGTCGATACGAGCGGCTGCTTGGGGGGCCATCGCCCGCGCTCTTGATGGACGCGGATCCCGCCAAGGGCGAAGATGTCCGTCCCTTCCAGCGCATCGCTCAGCATTACTTTTTCTGGCATCTGGATGCTGATTTTACTTCCAATGCGGAGCGATGGATCAGAGCTATCGGCATTGATGCTGACCAACTCATGCGCCTGTCGGGCAGAAAGTTTTTGTCCGACCAAACTCAGATCGGCAGTTTCCTTGACAGATTGATGGAGAAATACATGGGGCGCTGGATACACCTCTGATTTGTCCATCGCCATTTTGACCCACTGATTGTTTCCATGATAGCGATTCTCAGCATCTTCACTGAGGAATGCATCATCCACTGGATTATAGGCCTCAACCCGAAAATTCAGTGGCGCGAGATTGACGGACAAATTGAGGTTCTCAATGCTTTCAGCATGCTTGAGCGTTTTCGGCTCCTCCTGCTCTCCCAATTCGCCGATGCGAAAGCTTTCCCCATCGAAATAGGCAATTTTCCCCAGATGATCTGCCAGACGTAGAATCGCCTGATAATCTGTTTCCTGCATTTGAACCCACCAGGGTAGATGTTGATCAAAATCCGAAACATCCATCTCAGGTAAGCTTTTCTGAGGATAGGCTGCCAACATGGTGTTGACAATGTCTTTCGCGGTTTTTTCTTCAAACCCTCTGAAAGTCGGGCCACCATCCAAAAGTACTGTTGGACTGAAGCCCTCAATGATGAGATTGAGAGAACCGTATTGATCCCAGCCGAAAGAAATTTCATCGATGATACCGGAAAACAGGCCTTTCTGTTCCTCATCATCACTGATGCGAATTTGTACATCCTGCCCCAGCATCTGATTGATGTCATCCCGGGAAAGTGTATCATCAATGGAAATCGGTGCAAACAACTCAAAGGTATGATGCTCTCCCAGAGATGAATGGATCTGAAGAGAGCGAATCCCGAAAGAATGCTCGTATCCACTGATGATGATTTCGGCTTTAGCAATGCTCATTGCAATAGAGTGAAAGCAGGTACCCCGGACCGCGTGATCCGCGGTACCCTGATGAATGACTATTTGTTTCGCTCGCGGCGTTTCCAGTTGGCTTTGTCGAGTTCCAGCTCCTGAATGGCAAAAGTCAGGGACTCGTCAACCATGCCCGGTTCGTTGCTGCTTTGTTGGTACCCAACCAGGTATGCACCTTTCATTTTGATCTGTCGGATCAGACGATCGGCATCATAGAAGCAAATGGCAAGGTCCTTTTGCATGTTTGATTTCAGCTGCCAATCCACGAAGAGTGAATCATCTTCCTCGCTGTTGCGGGTGATGTGAACAGAAATATTGTCCAGGTGCGTTTCGCCGGAAGGACGACCATTGCTATCCGTGGTCGGCTGCGCCAGAGAGATTGAGTAAGACTCGGTATTGTACCGTTTGTTTGATCCGTCAACCTCGAGAGTGAGTCGGTTTACCATGACGTGATAATGATTGATATTGAATTAAATGTTTGTTGATTAGCCTTTTTGCAGTTCGATCTTATCCCGCTTTCCTTTGAGAGAAATGGGGAATTTGCTGACAGTCCCAAAGTACTGTACTTCCAGATCGATGCTGACTTCTTCTTCTTTTTCATCATAAGTGATGATGGGATCCGGACATGGATCCTGGAGCATTTCTCTGCGGATCAGGCCATTGAAGTACTCAATCAGTTCAAGCTTGAGGTCTTCTTCCTGCCTTTTTCCCCATTTACCATTCGCTTTTTTGTTGGTGAACTTAATGAGGTCTTTCTCGATCGAGTTGGCAATGTCTACGGTCGGATAAGAGCACAGATCAGGATTATTGGAGGTGTTGGGTGTATTGGCACCTTCGATGTATCCGCCATTGATGACTGGTACCAAACCAGCTTCCTTCAATTTCACGCTGTCCAGCGTTTCCTTGTCATAGTCCATCACAATGCCATCAACACCGAGGATCGCTTCGCTTTCCATGGATGAGATGAACTCACCGGGATACGCTTTCAGGAGTTTGCCTGTAAAGGCCCCCGCCAGCGAAACAGCCATTTTCCGTTCTTCGTCCAGGTCTTCAAAAGCACCACTGGCATAGGCCCAGGTTGCAGGCAAGACCAGATGTCCCAAATGGCTGGGAATACCCGTGATTTTGAAGTCCCGGCGGGCAAACTCCAGCACCTTTTCGACCGTATTCCGCTTTGGAATGTTCAGAATGGCAAGCGCTTTGGTTTCTTCAGCCAACTGGGCAAGCTCCTCCGCTGCTGAAGCATTTTTAATGACCCCCAGATAGGTGATATAGAAGGGTGAGGTTGTGATGTCAAAAGCGTAAAAATTCTTTTGCAACCACTCCTTCATTGCATTGAAATGCTTAGGGTTGGCAGCGCCAACGAACTGCTGCTCATTGACCGGAAAAATATAGACTTCCGGGTCCGTTCCACCGTTTTGGTACAGAAGCTGTAACTGACGCAGATTCCGTTCAATCGGCTTGGTGGTCTTGAAAATTTCGGTCAAATTTTCACGGTAGCGCTCTTCTGCCTTTTCCTTTTCGTTGTTGACCGCTTCAATGAATGCATCGAGTGAATCAGCCACATCCAGAAAATCATGCATCATCTGTGCCTTGAGCTGGGTTTCAGTCCGGGCATGTTCCTGGGTCAAAAACTCAATGGTGTCTTCTTTTTCTTCGATTGAGCGGGTGATCGTAGAGGCATCGGAATACACCGAACCAATCAGCTCCAGATCATTCCGCATCCGGAGATTTATTTCCTGCTCAACCACTTGGGTTTGTTGCTCTTTCATGATCACTGAGGTTGTTTAGTTAGGGATTAAAAAATTCCGCAACTGCGATTCGGAACCAGAGGAAAGCGTGCTGAGCCACTTTTTGAAAAAAGCGATCATCTCTTCTTTCCGTTCGGGGTTCTGCAACAATTCCGTCATCTCTGCTGCGAAGGAGGGATTGTTTTCCAGTTGATCAGACAGTTCATGTAGAAACTGACGGCGCAGGTGTTGCTGCGCAAGGGTTTCAGATTGCTGCAGAATCTGCGCTTCTTCAAAATCGCCCATGTCCTTGATTTCCAGTTCTTCCTTTGCGACAGAACCATCCATCGCCCGCGGGTTAATGGAAAACTTGAGAGACAAGCCAGCGAGGGCTTCGTTCATGTTCTTGGCCTTGATCGGCTCTGGTTTGCGGGGTGGATTGGGAACCGGAAGCGCAACACATGCACTCTTGGCGGTTCCGTTAATGCCCGCATTTGCTTTCTTGGCTTTGGTATAGCCACCATCTTTTTTGGGAGGCATAGTGAATTGATTTGAATATTTGACGAATTTTTGTGCTGGTGGATGTGAGAGGCCTGACGCCGGAAGACTGATAAGCGGTCAATAGACCAGGGCATTTATTTTTCATCACATTCCGCCCTTTATATGACCTGACCGTTTTTCTGAGAGTTTGTCCGCTTTTGTCTGAAAAAAAATCAAAACCTGCTCTCAGGGATTGCATTCCGCCTCTGAAACATGATCTCAGAGG
>JBCBZF010000243.1:0-7542 GCA_039815525.1 Bacteroidota bacterium
AAAAAGCACGCATGCTGGCGGTTTTAGCCAACAGTCCACGACGTGGTTCGCTCATCAATTCGACAACTTGTAGCAATCCCGGTGGTGGCAATTCTGCCCCAATTGCAGTGGCAAGTGCAAACCCAACTGCTGGCACCGCACCACTGATCGTTTCTTTCGATGCTTCAGGTAGTTCAGATCCAGATAATGACCCACTCACGTATAGTTGGGATTTTGGCGATGGAAATACCGGTAGCGGGCTTTCACCCAGTCATACCTACAATGCCGCCGGCAACTTCACCGCCGTCTTGACCATCAGTGACGGATCATTGAATGATGACGCCAGTATCGCGATCAGTGTAAGCAATCCTGGTGGGGGCTGTACCGAAAATGTGATCAACAGCGAAGATTTTGAATCGGGACCCGGCATTTGGATAGATGGTGGAGATGATGCCCGGAGATTGGACAATGCGAGCTATGCCAGCAGTGGCAATTTTTCTTTTGAGCTGCGCGACAATACTGCCACCTCCGTCATGACCACGGGTGATCTTGACCTCAGTACAGCGCAGACCCTGAAAGTAGACTTCACCTATTTTATCCGATCCATGGAAAACAATGAAGATTTCTGGCTACAAATTTCTACGGATGGGGGGACTACCTTTACCACAGTTGAAGATTGGGTTGCAGGGACTGATTTTTCCAATGGAGACCGCACGACTGAATCGGTTCTGATCAACGGTCCGTTCTCAGCCAATACGCAGGTTCGTTTTCGCAATGATGCCTCGGGTAATTTTGACTTTGTCTACATTGATGACGTAAGTCTGACTGCCTGTACCAGTGGTGGCGGTGGTGGCAATCAGGCCCCAACTGCCGCCTTTACGGCTACCCCAATTAGCGGGACTGTACCCCTGAATGTCAATTTTGATGCCTCCGCATCTTCTGACCCTGATGCAGATCCACTCACTTACAGTTGGGACTTTGGTGATGGCACTTCTGGGAGCGGGGTGAATGTCTCGCATGTGTATACTTCTACCGGAAGTTATGCCGCGACCCTTACGGTCAGTGATGGGACATTGTCTGACATGACAACGGTAAGCATTACTGTCAATCCAGCCGGAGGCTGTACCCAAACCACAATCGATAGCGAAGATTTTGAAGCCAATCTGGGGATCTGGAACGATGGCGGTGCAGATTGCAGCCGTCGCAATGATCCCGCTTATGCCAATTCCGGCAACTTTAGCGTACGGCTACGCGATGATACCAATACGTCGGTCATGACCACTGATGATCTCGATCTAAGCAGTTTCACGGAGCTGACGGTTGATTTCAGTTATTATGTCTTCAGTTTTGAAGGAGTGGAAGATTTCTGGCTACAGATTTCGACTGATGGTGGCGCAAGTTTTACCCTCATTGAAGAGTGGAATCTGGGTGATGAGTTCAACAATGATGAACGCAAATTTGATCAGGTGGTGATTCCTGGTCCATTCACGGCAAACACTCAGGTGAGATTCCGTGCCGATGCTTCGGGCAACCAGGATTGGGTATTCATTGATGACGTTATGTTAAGCGGTTGTACCAGTAATCCTGGGGCGGCAGTCGTCAGTCAACGAAACAACTTACCTTCAATTGAGCCACGAGATCCCATTGTACGGGCTTATCCCAATCCCATCGATCCCAATCTCCAGGCCTTACAGATTGATCTACAGTTGTCTCAGGCAGAAAAGCTACACCTGCAACTGATCAGTTTACAAGGCCAAGTCGTTCAACAGCAGAGCCTTCAGATGCAACATGCGAGTGAGACGCTCAGTTTGTCCCTACCAGATTTGGCCGCCGGTGTATATATTTTACGGGTCCAGGGGAATGAATGGGCAAAAAATCTTCGGGTCATGATTCGATGATCCATTTTTCATCCTCTTATTAAAAGGAAAACGCCCCTCAGCACGATTGCTGTGGGGCGTTTCATTGTATAGAAAGATTTCTTGATCGAGAAATTAGTATCGGTAGTACTCAGGTTTGAATGGTCCTTTGACCTCCACCCCGATATACTCAGCCTGATCCTGACGCAGTTCTTCCAGCTCCACACCAATTTTAGCAAGGTGTAAGCGTGCAACTTTTTCATCAAGATGCTTTGGCAAAGTGTAGACCTCGTTTTTGTAGTTTTCGTGATTATGCCACAGCTCAATTTGCGCCAACACCTGGTTGGTGAATGAGTTGGACATCACGAAAGAAGGGTGTCCGGTTGCATTTCCGAGGTTCACCAGGCGGCCTTCGGCCAGCAGGATGATGTCATTGCCGTTGACATTGTAGAGATCTACCTGTGGTTTGATGTTCACTTTGGAATCACCATGCTCCGTATTGAGATAGGCCACATCAATTTCATTGTCAAAGTGGCCAATGTTACAGACGATGGTTTTATCTTTCATCATCTTGAAGTGCTCACCGGTAATGATGTCTTTGTTACCGGTAGCAGTAACGACGATATCAGCGCGTGGTACAGCATTGATCATCTTTTTCACTTCAAAACCATCCATTGCCGCCTGGAGCGCACAAATCGGGTCAATCTCCGTTACGATCACTCGGGCACCAGCACCACGCAAAGAAGCAGCTGAGCCTTTTCCAACATCACCATAACCAGCCACAACTGCAACTTTCCCAGCCATCATCACATCGGTACCACGACGGATCGCATCTACCAGAGATTCTTTGCAGCCATATTTATTGTCAAATTTTGACTTGGTTACGGAGTCATTAACATTGATCGCTGGCATCGGCAGGGTACCATTGCGCATGCGCTCATACAGACGGTGTACCCCAGTAGTGGTTTCTTCACTCAGGCCACGGATGCCTTCGATCAATTCGGGATAACGATCCAACACCATATTGGTCAGGTCGCCACCATCGTCGAGAATCATATTGAGTGGTTGACGATCTTCTCCAAAGAAAAGCGTCTGCTCAATGCACCAGTCAAATTCCTCTTCGGTCATGCCTTTCCAGGCATAAACCGGAATTCCAGCCGCAGCGATCGCAGCAGCAGCGTGATCCTGGGTAGAAAAGATGTTACAGGAAGACCAGGTAACATCAGCTCCTAATGCCTTCAGGGTTTCAATCAGAACCGCAGTCTGAATGGTCATGTGCAAACAACCAGCGATACGGGTTCCTTTGAGTGGCTGTTCTTCAGCGTATTCCTCACGCAGCGCCATCAGACCTGGCATTTCAGCTTCCGCCAATTCCATTTCTTTGCGGCCCCAGGCAGCGAGGTTGATGTCTTTTACCTTGTATGGTAAGTATTTTGCTGTTGCTTCAGTAGACATATTTATCTTTGGGTTTTATTCAGTGGGGCAAAATTACTCATCTTTCTTCGTTTTCCCAGCGATTGAGAAAAGCAGGTAGCTTTTTAAGGGCAGCAATTTCACGCAGTTTCTGACGTGCCTCGACTGCGACCATACCAAGATAGCGTTTGCCACCCTCCAGAGATGACATAACGCCGGTTTTCCCAAAAAGTTCAGCACCTTTTCCAATGGTCAGATCCTTTACCACGCCAACCTGCCCCCACAGAATAACATCATCCTCAATATTGACCACGCCGGCAATCCCTACCTGAGAAGCAATCAGACAACGCTTACCAATCACTGTATCATGCCCGATCTGGATCAAATTGTCCAATTTGGTCCACTCTCCAATCACGGTCTCAGCGGTTACCCCCCGGTCAATGGTGCAATTTGATCCGATATCTACATGATCTTCAATCCGGACCCCACCTTTGGTGAGCATTTTGTCTCTTCCGTAAGGTCTGGCTTTAAAATAAAAGGCTTCACCACCTATTACTGTCCCTGAATTGATGCACACGTCAGCGCCAATGCTTACATGGTCGTAAATGCTCACATTGGGATGGATGAGGCTCCCTTTCCCAATCCGAACATGCGAACCAATCACCACATTGTGTCCAATCTCCACTTCGTCTTCAATGATGACGTCTTCTCCAAACACCACATTCCGGCCAATTTTCACATCATTCCCCACAACAGGCTTTCCGCTGCGATCATGGGGACTACGCGGTCTGGCCCATTCTGTCAACAAGTTGAAGTCGCGGAATGGATCATCCGATATCAACAGAGCTTTGCCCGGAGGTGATTCAACCTCTTTGTTGATCAAAATGGTAGTGGCTGCGCTGGTGAGCGCTTTATGGTAATATTTTTCAATGTCCACGAAGGTCAGATCACCTGATTCTACCCGATGAATTTCGTTGATCCCTTTAATTAAGTGTGAGGCATCTCCGATGAAGCCACAGTTGAGGATCGCAGCGGCTTGTTTGAGTTGAATTGCTGGCTTGAGTTTCATATTCAGATCAAAAATTTGCGACAAAGTTACAATCTGTAGCGGCTGTTTCCTCAACGGTGATAAATGCTGTTCCAATCCCATCCGTTTGGTTTGCAAAATCCTCACATTCAACTAACTTTGCAGCCTCAGCGAAAATTCACTACAACAAAAACCATCGTTTAGTAACGGATTTTACATGGATTATCTGATTTATTTCTTGCCCCTTGCAGGTGTCGTTGGTCTGGCCTACACCTTCATTCGTTCCTCCTGGGTATCCAAACAGGAAGTGGGAGACGAAAGAATGGCGCGTATTGCACAGAACATTGCCGACGGAGCCATGTCTTTTCTCAAAGCAGAATATCGTATTCTCGCCATATTCGTAGCTGCCGTAGCAGTATTACTAGCCATCAAAGGAGAATCGGAAGCCGATTCGAACTTCTTTGTTGCCGTATCCTTTATCATTGGTGCCATTTGTTCGGCCCTTGCCGGTTTCATCGGGATGCGGGTCGCCACCAAAGCCAATGTTCGCACCACCAATGCTGCAAGAACATCTCTGGGTAAAGCGCTCGAAGTAGCATTTGCTGGTGGATCGGTCATGGGCCTGGGTGTTGTTGGTTTAGGCGTCTTGGGCTTGGGTGTCCTTTTCCTCTTATACCGCAATATGTCATTCGGTGATGAGCTGAATGAACTGGGCATGGTGATGAACGTAATCTCTGGATTTTCGCTGGGTGCCTCTTCCATTGCCTTGTTTGCACGTGTAGGTGGCGGTATTTATACAAAAGCGGCTGACGTAGGCGCTGACCTGGTGGGAAAAGTTGAAGCAGGTATTCCTGAAGACCATCCACTGAATCCTGCGACCATCGCTGATAATGTTGGAGACAATGTTGGGGACGTAGCCGGTATGGGCGCCGACCTCTTCGAATCATATGTAGGGTCCATCATTGGTACCATGGTACTGGGTGGCGCATTTGTTACGCTGCCTGCTTTTGGAGAATACATGGGTGGACTCGGAGCAGTGGTTCTACCCTTGGCACTGGCCGCAGCTGGTATCCTGGTTTCTATCTTTGGAACCTTCTTCGTGAGAGTCAAGGAAGGTGGTAGCCCGCACAAAGCCCTTAATCTGGGAGAATATCTCTCTGGTGGTCTGATGCTGGTGGTTTCTTTCTTCATCATCAATGCGCTTTTGCCTTCTGCATGGTCGACAGTCGCTGCTGATGGCACCACTACTGAATATACTTCCCTGGGTGTCTTTTTAGCTGTGCTCGCTGGTTTGGTTTCAGGTCTTCTGGTAGGTAAAGTAACCGAATATTATACAGGAACTGGTACCAAGCCGGTTCTGAGCATTGTAAAGCAGTCCAAAACTGGTGCTGCAACCAACATCATCGCAGGTCTCGGAGTTGGCATGATGTCAACTGCCATTCCAATCATCCTGATCTCCATTGCCATCATGGTTGCGCATGGTTTCGCCGGTCTGTATGGTATCGCTATTGCGGCAGTCGGCATGCTGGCCAACACTGGTATTCAGCTGGCAGTGGATGCATACGGACCGATTTCTGATAATGCCGGTGGGATCGCGGAAATGGCGGAACTACCAAGTGAAGTACGTAAGCGTACCGATAAACTCGATGCGGTTGGTAACACCACCGCTGCGATTGGAAAAGGATTTGCCATTGCTTCTGCAGCTCTGACTGCTCTGGCCCTCTTTGCTGCTTTCATGCAGCAGGCAGGCATCAACACCATTGATATTGCCCAGCCTAAAGTGATGGTTGGTCTTCTGGTCGGTGCGATGTTGCCATTCGTATTCAGTGCCCTGGCGATGAATGCGGTAGGAAAAGCGGCCATGGCCATGATCGAAGAAGTGCGTCGCCAGTTTGCGTCTATTCCTGAACTGAGAGCCGCCCTGGACATTATGCGCAAATACGATAGCGACCTGACCAATGCTACGCCAGAAGATCGCGCTATTTTCGATGCGGCTGATGGTAAGGCAGAATATGGTAAATGTGTGGAGATTTCTACCCAGTCCTCTATTCGTCAAATGGTCATGCCGGGCCTGCTCGCCATTGCTGCCCCGGTTTTGGTTGGTTTTGCAGGTGGACCAGAAATGCTGGGTGGTCTGCTGGCGGGCGTAACTGCTTCTGGCATTCTGATGGCTATCTTCCAGTCCAATGCGGGTGGTGCCTGGGACAACGCCAAGAAAATGTTTGAGGAAGGCATCAACATTGATGGCACGATCTTCAAAAAAGGTGATGACGCACACAAAGCAGCCGTGGTTGGTGATACCGTTGGTGATCCATTCAAAGACACTTCCGGACCATCTCTCAACATTCTCCTGAAGTTGATGACCGTTGTGGCGCTGGTGATTGCTCCTACGCTGAAAAGCATCTGGGGTGCCCAGGCCAGTGTGGATGAAATGCATCTTCCAGCACCAGAGGTGATCGAACAACCTGCCTCTGCTGAAATTGAAGTTGATACAGAGAATGACGAAACACTGGCAGTTCTTCGCAAAGAAGACCTACAGTAAGCATACTACTTTCATAAATCATACAGAGCGGCCTTCGGGTCGCTCTTTTGTTTTTAGATAGTCTGATTAAGCTTTTTCAAAAATGGATTGTTATATATAGGGAAAAAAGGATCTTAATGGTCTGATGAATAAGACAGATGCCTTTCTTATGCAATTCAAAGCCTTTTTATCTACCCTCCTGTTTATTCCCCTGCTGTTTTCCGCTCAGATTCTAATGGGCCAGTCTGCCTATTGGATTGGGCTAACGGATAAAGGCAATACAGAAGACTATCAGCTCACAGATATTCTCTCAGCCCGCGCCATTCAGAATCGGCTGAAACAAGGCTTTGACATCACGGAAAGTGATTTCCCGCTTGCTTCAGCATACTTACAGCAGCTGCAACAAATGGGGATTGACATCCGCCATCAGTCCAAATGGATCAATGCGGTATCGGCAAATCTGACTGCTGAGGAAATCAGTCGCATTGAGCAACTGCCTTTTGTCCGCAAAGTCTGGCCCGTTGCCAGTGGTGGTCGGGTCACTGAAGTTCTGGCGGTATGCCCGGAACCAGAGGCAATGGATACCTATTTACCCCAACTACAAATGGTCGGACTGGACAAGCTCCACCAGGCAGGATACAGTGGCGAAGGCGTTCTGATTGCGGTGTTTGACAATGCGAGCCCACGAATCGTTCGTCCCCGACGTCTTGCCACTCGCCCACGCGGTACTCGTTGAACAGCGGTCT
>JBCBZF010001276.1:0-1731 GCA_039815525.1 Bacteroidota bacterium
CAACTCCCAGTCGCCCGCCATGTGCTTCTACCAATCGGCGGGTAATGGTCAGCCCCAGCCCTGTTCCGCCGTATTTTCTGGCAATGGCTCCATCTCCTTGCTCAAACAGCGTGAAGATGCTTTCCTGCTTTTCTTTGGGGATTCCGATACCCGTGTCTGTCACAAATACCTCAATCAGATCCCCCTCCTGACGTGCTGAGAGCGTAACCGATCCTTTTTCGGTGAACTTGATCGCATTGCCAATCAAATTATATAGAATTTGTTGGATGCGATTTTCATCTGCTTCAACTGCTGCTAAGTCCTCCGGAATATCATTGACCAGCACCAATTCTTTTCGTCCCACCAGGGGAGAAATGAGCTTGAGAATGACATCTGATAAAGAGCGCAGGTCAATTGCTTTGGTCTGAAGACTGAGGCTATGGTTACGAAGTTTGGAAAAGTCGAGCAGATCATTGACGAGGGTAGACAGTCTTTTCCCGGAGGCAATGACCATAGAAAGATTTTTGCGCAATTCCTGCGGAGGAAACTGATCAATCTCATCGTAAAGAGACTCTGTAATACCAATGATGCCATTGAGTGGCGTTCGCAATTCGTGGGAAGTATTGGCCAGAAATTCGTCTTTGAGTTGATCAAGTTGTTCCAGTTTTTCAGCACGTTCGTGTTCCAGTTCGACTTGTTTCTGCTGCTCATGGAGCGCTTGTTGGGCTTTTCGTTGTCGATAATAACTAAAGCCAATCACCACCACCAGGGAAATGATCAGTGCCCAACCCAAACTGATGATGTTTCTGGTTTGCTGTACGCTGGGGAGAAAATCAGCTTCCGGGACGATTACTCCTAAGTACAAGGTTTGTTGTCCATTGCCCAACACAAAAGGACGAATGCCCCCCCACCATTTTTCCTGCCCATTCTGAAAGGCAAAAATCTGGTCACCCTGCTTCTCCATCTGCTGCCAAAGCTGAACAGCCTCCGTCAATGGGGCGATCTGCAGGCCACTGACGGGTTGCAGCAGGAAATCCTTGAAGGAAGCCTCATATTGGCCATCAGGGTCTCTGGGAATGCCGACCAATAGCCCGTCAGGCGTGATAACAAATTCCTGATCATTTTCCCTCGATTTCATGCTCATGGTAAAGCGCGAAACATCTTCCAGCAACACATCCACTGCAATGACAAAGTCCAAGTCAGGGCGTTTGCGGGAGCGAAAGCGCCGGGAAACGGTCATGCCAGTATTTTGGGCAGTTTTGAAGTGATAGGGTGAACTCCAGGAAGCTTCCCCTTCTTGTTGAATGGCACCCTGATACCAGTCCTTTTCCTGGGGAGGAACTTTGTTTTGATCTTGCCGATTTTCAAGTAACTGTGGAGCAGCAGCTTCCAGTCCCTGCCAATGGGTCCAGTTTCGGGTGCCATTCCCATCAATCCGCCGATTGATCCAAATCTTGTCCCGCCGCATCAGCATGTATTCAATGCCTTCACTGCTGGCGATCTGAATAGAAGAGATTTGCTGGGATTGCCAGAGCAAGGGCACGAATAATTGATTGAGTGTCGCAATGTCCAACGCATCCATAATTCCACTCTCGCCCATTTTACAGGCTTTTAGCAACTCATCATCGACAGACTCAAAAAAGTGATTGAGTTCTGCTTCGGTTCGGTTCTTGGTGCTCGAAATAAGGCTGCGCGACAACTCACGTAAGGTACGGTTGATATTCAGGTGCATGAACAACAAAATCCCACCTG
>JBCBZF010000568.1:0-4796 GCA_039815525.1 Bacteroidota bacterium
AATGTCCCGAAGAGTTTGGGTTGAAAGAATTGGAAGGTTGTCCAAAGCCAGACAGTGATGGCGATGGCATTCTGGACGAAGTGGATGACTGCCCGGAGGTCGCTGGTTTGGCTGAGTTTAAAGGTTGTCCGGACAGCGATGGCGACCTGGTACCCGACCGCGAAGATGATTGCCCGAACGAAAAAGGGATTCTGGATCTTGGTGGATGTCCTGACCGGGATGGTGATGGTGTCAAAGATGATGCGGACAAATGTCCCGATCTGGCTGGTACCGCTGAATTGAGTGGCTGTCCTGAAATTGAAGAAGAGGTCAAGGAGCAATTGGAATTCGCGACCAAGTCTGTACAGTTTGAATCAGCCAGTAATGTGTTGAAGACGAGCTCTTATGCAGTATTAGATACCATCGTTTCGATCATGAACGAATACACCGGTTATCATCTGCGTGCTTCCGGCCATACAGATTCCCGTGGAGAAGTTGGGCCGAACCAACTGCTTTCTGAGAAACGAGCCAAGGCCTGTATTGATTACCTGATCAGCAAGGGAATCGATCCGGAAAGGGTCGAGTCAGTCGGCTTTGGAGAATCAAAACCAATTGCAGACAACATCAATCGCGCCGGACGGGCCAAGAACCGCCGTGTTGAATTTGAGCTATTCGTGCCCTGATCCTGACGTCAGAAAATGACTGATTTTGCCCCGATTTGTGCCGTTCACACGGCCAAATCGGGGCTTCGTTTCAAAAAAAAGCACACTTTTTTCGATTTTCTTACAGGAATACCTACCGTGTCCAGGGTTTTGGCAGACAATTTGTACTAAATACAATACAGGAAGTTTTAACCCGACACTATGAAATTATCAGGGCGAATCGCTACTGCGCTAGTCCTAACCTGCTTTTTCCCTTGGATTCTCCTTTCACAAACTGCCCAAAATCGCTGGGCAACCGAGTTCGGTGGCGGCATGGCGCGATATGTCTCCTTTCCCGGACAGGCTGCTCTCAATACACAGCAGTTTCAGCCAGTATACTCCTTTGCTGCCACACGCTATCTGGCTGGTGCCTTTGATTTTCGGACCAAACTAAGCTTTGGCTCCAATATCAACTTCCCCACCTCTATAGATGAAAGCCAGCAAACCAATTTGATGGATATGAGCTATCAGATGATGTTCAAATTCAACAATGGTGCGTTTTTGAAGGAGCGTGCATTTATCGGACCTTATTTACTGTTTGGAATTGGTGGAAGCGTTGCTGCCATGCAACCTGATGCCTATGTTCCATTAGGAGGTGGGATTCGTTTTCGAATGGGCGAACGCTTTGGCCTGAAGCTTGAAAGTGTGCGAAAATTTTCACTCAATCGTGAAGCCCAAACTCTCACACACGCTTTGGCATTTGTGTACAATCTGGGAGGAAAGAAAAAAGATGAGACGCCACGCATAGAGGAAGCAACGGATAACGAAGCCATTCTCGCAGCCATCATGCCGGGAGACCGTGATCAGGATGGTATCATCGATCAGGATGATCAATGTCCGGATGTATATGGGGTTTGGGGTGAGCAAGGCTGTCCAGAAAAGCAGCGCACTGGTATCGCAGGGACGGAAGAAGTGGAAGTATTTGCAGAAAAACCAGTAGACCCTTTACCACAGCCAGTCAATGCGTTGGTGGTTACGCAAGAAAAAGAAAGCAACGCCTTAATTGATTATCAATCTGATCTGAATGCGTTGATCTCTTCTGATGAACAGTCGGGATCAACTGAGGCGACAGAGGCAAATATACAACCGCTTTTGGTCGATCAACCAGAAGCCCGGATCGATAAAACCAATGCTCCCTGCGCATTTGATGGCATCAACAATGATTTCGACGCCATCCTGTTTGACCAGGGAATGCATGATCTTCCGGAAAGCTCTTTACAAGGACTGGATGCAATTGCGGAAAAGCTGAAGCAATGCGGTCATGCCAAACTGGTACTGGAAGGGCATGCTGATGCAACCGGTGGTCAGAATGACAACCTGGTTCTTTCCGTGATGCGTGCATATCACATCAAGTATTATTTGGTGTATGAGCATGGGATCAGTCAACAGCGCATTTTGTCCCGGGGATTGGGAGAAGATCAGCCTGTGGCAAACAATGAGACAGATACAGGTCGTGAAAGGAATCGGCGGGTAGACATCTTCATGGTGTTTTAGATTACCTCCCAGACTTCCTGAACGACCGATTTTGACCCAAAATTAACCGCTCAGGGATACTTGCACCTTTGGATACTTGCCTGTCCGTAATTTGCAAATGTCTCTGATAGATAAACGAAATTTTACCCGACAACAACAACAGTAATCCCAATGACTTTCCCACACCGTTGGACGTTCCTTGCCGCTCTTTTCAACTTAATCTTTGTACCGGATTCAGTGGGTCAAACCAGTGATCAGCCACTGATGGCTGGCCTTTCTGGCATTTTTGTCGATTATCAGGGACCGATTTCCGGCGACTTCACACAAGCAAGAACTTTCAGCCCGGGTATTCAGATCGGTGCACATGCTTTTCTCAATAAAGCCATGAATCTGTCGATCAATTCTGGTTTTGTCCCAGAGGTACAATACCCTCGTTCGGTAGATGATTTTATCAACACCTCTCTGATCGATGTCAACGGCATGGTTCAATTTAAGTCCAACGGGACCATCTTCTCTGAGGATGCTTTTTTTGCGCCATACCTGAGTTTGGGTTTTGGGTTGAATACAGCCAGCAACAATCTGAGATTTTACATTCCAGCGGCTTTGGGTATGCGTTTCCGCATCAATTCCCACTTCAGCCTGCAAATGGAATCAATGTATAAACAACGACTGGGGGCAGGTTTCCAACCAGTGGTTCATTCAGCTGGATTTGTTTTCTCTTTGCCAGCCCAAAAGAAACCCGTCAAAAAAACGGCGCGTACACGTCCAACCCGCAGTTCTCGTCCGCAATTGGCACAAAATAAAGACATTACCCTACCAGACCGCGACAATGACGGTGTGCCGGATCGGGATGATTTGTGTCCTGACGAAAAAGGTCTTCGGATGTACCTTGGTTGTCCGGCAACCAACAATAAAGAAAAGAAACAAGGGATTGCAGCGGCAAAAGAGACGTCAGATCAGGCCCAACCAACTGAAATTCCAGTCGGTCCAGCCAGTGGATTTGCAGTTCAGGATGAGAATCATCAAGAGAATGCCTTCCGCCTTACTGATTCCCAGGCTACGCAAAATACGAGCAGTGGAGTGAGTGCAGAAGATGCGGCATTTATCACCGATGCAATGGGCTACATTCATTTTGAAAATGCCAGCATCGATCTTAAAGACGAAAGCTTCTCAACTTTGGATGAAATTGCAGAACTCCTTCAGAAATATCCCAATCATGATTTGCAGGTGATGGGCCATACTGATGCAACTGGAACAGATCGACAAAATATCATTCTGTCCAAGCAGCGGGCCTTCAAGGTGAAGTATTATCTCGTTTATGAAAAAGGCGTAAGTCTTTCCCGTATTCATTCTGATGGGTACAGCTCTACTGAGCCCATAGACAGCAATGAATCGGTGGAAGGCCGACAGCGGAACCGTCGGGTAGAATTCCGACTGATTCCAAAACAATAAGCATCTGCAAACTTTTTGAGATACTGCCCCTCTTCATGAGGGGCTTTTTATTTATGGCTCCAGTTGATGGAGGAAGGCACAAATGGCATTTTTTTCTTATCAACTTATCCTAAATCAGCTCAAATACTCATAATAAGCCTGTTCTGTCAATTGGGACCACGCAGTAGCATTCTTCCGGAAAGCCTGATAGGAAGCATAAATCTTTTGGGCTGCAGGATCATTTGCCGCAATGTCATCCAGGACTTCTTTGGTAGTTTTCTTCAAAGCACGCAAGACCTCCGGTGGAAAAGCACGCATTTGCAGATCCACTTCACTCTTCATTTTATCAAGGTAAATCTGATTTTTCCCTTCAAATTCGGAAAGGGTCCAGATATTCTGTCGCTGAGAGGCGGTGATGAGAATTTGCTGCAGATCCGCTGGCAGTTCCTCAAATTTCTGGCGATTGATAATGGTCTCCAGGGTGGACCCTGGCTCATGCCAGCCGGGATAATAATAATATTTGGCAACCTTATGGAAGCCCATGATGTAGTCGTGATAGGGTCCGATCCATTCAGTGGCGTCAATGACACCCCGTTCAAGATTGGTAAAAATCTCGCCACCGGCGACATTCATGGCGGTCCCCCCCGCTTGGGTAAAGACTTTGCCTCCCAGACCGGGGATGCGCATTTTTAAGCCCTGGATGTCCGTCAGGCTATTGACTTCACGGTTGAACCAGCCGCCCATCTGCACTCCCGTATTGCCACTGGGCAGTGGCAGTAAATTAAAGTCGGCATATAAATCCTGCCAGAGTGCCAGTCCGCCTCCACTGAGGAGCCAGCTGTTCATCTGCTGGGCGTTCATCCCAAAAGGAACCGTCGCAAAAAACTGCGCCGCGGGAACCTTGCCCGCCCAATAGTAGGCGACTCCATTTCCCATTTCTGCTGCGCCCAAACTAACGACATCAAAGACTTCCAGCGCGGGTACCAATTCTCCCCCACCATAGACCTCGATGTTTAATCGACCACCGGACATTTCACGGACCCAATCGGCCATCAGTTTACAGCCTTCGCCCAAAACCGGAAAATTAGGCGGCCAGGTGGTGATCATTTTCCAATTGTAAGTCTGTTGTGAGAGAATGGCGGGAGCTTTCCCAACAACAGGAGTCTTCTCAGGACTGGTGCAACTGCTTCCCAACAAAGTCGCACCTCCCAG
>JBCBZF010000533.1:0-5012 GCA_039815525.1 Bacteroidota bacterium
GTGTGTTTCATGCCCTGGCCAAGCTGGGCATACAACCTACCTATGTCGCTGGAACCAGTGCCGGAGCAATTGTGGGATCTATGTATGCCGACGGATTGAGTGTGGCAGAAATGATGGCCTTTTGGGAAAAGGAGCATTTGTTTGATCTGGGCTCAATTTCTCTCAACGGTTTGGGATTGTTTGACATGAAAAAAGCCGGTAAAAGTCTGGAAGATTATCTGCAGGCCCGTCAGTTTTCAGAACTGAAGTATCGCCTTTTTGTGGTGGCAACCCAAATGATCTCTGGTCAGGCAGTGGTTTTTGAAAAGGGGGAGTTGATCCCTGCCATTTGTGCATCGGCCGCGTTTCCCTTGATGTTTTCACCCGTTGTGATCGAAGAATCCATTTACCTGGATGGAGGCATTCTCAATAATTTCCCCACTGAACCCCTGCGAGAAATATGTGATGTGCTGATTGGAGTAAATGTCAGTCCACTGCGGAAGATTGTGGCTGATGATATGAATTCATCCACAGAGGTCATGCTCCGTACCGTTGAATTGAGCACCGATGTGGCCACCCGCGCCAAGCTGAAAGACTGTGATGTGGTCATTTCTCCCGAAAGTTTGTCCAATTTCCCCACCTTTAATCAGCAAAAAATCGGAGAGATTTTTAAAATAGGTTTCGATGCGGCGATGGAACAGGAAGAAGCCTTACGAAAGTTGATTGGGGACTAATATGACTTTTTCAACAATTGTGCACTAGGATTTTCTGGCCCGCAGCTGCTTCTGCTTTTCTTTGTAGACAGAGTGCATGACATTCAACACTTGCGTACAAAATCGTTTGGCCTCGGCTGAAGAAAATTGTTTGCAGGCGTAAATCACCATGTCGCCACTGCGGGCAGTTTGCAACAGCGTTTGTTGTTGTTCCGCATTGAGGAAACGGATGCGCAGGACTACATCTTTCAGCTCAGTAGTCGTCAGAGTGCGTAAGGCCAAATCCTCTTCCGGATCGAGATAGGTTTTCCAGAGGACATTCAGCTCATCGAATAAAATCCGCTGATCACTCACACTGGTGATGCGGCGAATGTTCCGTTTGATTTGGTTCCATTCATTGATGAGGCTTCTTTTAGCCAGAATCCGCTTGACGGGTTTTCGCAACACATAAATGATGACCGCTGCAAAGGCGATGAGCCCGCTTAGCAGCAACAGCACCAAGGTATAATTGGGAGGTTCAGCCAGCGGAATCCAATCCTTCTGTGCCCTGAACGCTGGTTGCTCTGCTTCGGCGGAAAGGCGTGGAATCCGCTGTATGACGCCACTTTTGAGTGGTTGCCAGCTCGTGTCCTGCCCTTCAATGGTTCCGATATGCAATACCACTTCCTGTTGAAGCTGGACAGCAAAACTACGAACCTGATAGGTAACGGCATCAAGTGAAACACCATTCACCGTGCGGGTTGGCTCTGCATCAATCCGCAGCAACTCAAAGGGTTGAAAGTCCGAGCGACGATCCGGAAAAATGACGCCAATTTCCTCTGGATGTTCCACCACCATACGGAGACTGACCGCCTTGCCCAGGGACATGGTATCAGTCACAAAACCCAGTTCTGCATTGACCCTTTGCTGAGCCAATACATTGTGGCTCCCAAGGAGCAGAAACAGAAACCACAGGATATGCACACAGATATTGTTCACCAGAATTTATCGCTTACGGTTTCTTTTTCGAAAAAACTGTTCCAAAACAGGCAGATAATCTTCTGCGGTATTGACTGACATATACCCAATGCCATTGCGTTGGCAAACAGATTCCAGTTGTTGGTTGATTTGGTCGAAATTGTTGTGGAGTTGTTGGCGGTAGCCTACATCTCCGGCATTGAGCCAGCGCTGGCGGCGTGTTTCGATGTCAATCACCGGAATGATGCCAGAACCCATGGAAAACAGCTCATTGGGATGGAAAAGCCGAATCAGGATCACTTCATGCCGCTTACCCAGCTGTTTCAGACTTTGTTCGTAATCTTTATCTAAAAAGTCTGAGATGATCAGCAGGATGCTCCGGCGACGCAATGTATGACGGACAAAATCCAGAGCCATGGCCAACTTGGTCTTCTCACTTTTATTGGTATGTGTGAGCAGTCCCCGGACCAATTTTAGAATATGTTTACGGCCTTTATTGGGCTTATAGTACTTTTCTATTTCATCTGAAAAGGTCGCCAGTCCGATTTTGTCATTGTTCTTCAATGCCGAAAATGCCAGAATGGCGGCAATTTCAGTTCCGATCAGGCGTTTGTTTTCTTCCGCTGGTCCAAAATCCCCTGAACCACTGATGTCAAACAGGACGAAAAGGGTTTGTTCTCTTTCTTCCCGAAACTTTTTGATGAATACTTCTCCGGTTTTCGCAGTAACATTCCAGTCAATGGTCCGAATGTCATCTCCATACTGATAGGGTCGAACTTCGTCAAATTCCAGTCCCTGCCCTTTAAAGGCAGTCTGGTATTCTCCGGCGAAGGTATTGTCTACCAAACGACGGGTTTTGATTTCGAGCCTGCGTACTTTCTGGAATATATCTTTCATCTACAATTCAGGAGGTCGGGAAATGTTGTCAGACGGCAATCGGCGCCTTGATCCGTGGATGTGGATCATAGTCTGTCAGCTGGAAGTCTTCATAGGTAAAGCCAAAAATATCCTTCACCTCAGGGTTGATTTTCATCTTAGGGAGGGGACGTGGTTGGCGGCTTAGTTGTTCTTTTACCTGATCAAAATGATTGTGGTAAATATGTGTATCACCAAAAGTGTGGACAAAGTCTCCGGGCTGAAGATCACAGCATTGAGCCACCATCATGAGCAATAATGCATAGGAAGCAATGTTGAAGGGAACGCCCAGGAAGAGGTCTGCGCTGCGTTGATACAATTGACAGGAGAGCTTCCCATCCGCGACATAAAACTGAAAGAAAGCATGACAGGGCGGTAAAGCCATATTGGGGATCTCTCCAACATTCCAGGCTGAGACAATCATCCGGCGGCTATTGGGATTGTTTTTGATCATCTCCACCACCTGGCTGATTTGATCTACGGTTTTGCCATCAGCACCTTTCCAGCTACGCCATTGAACGCCATATACTGGACCCAGATCACCATTTTCGTCAGCCCATTCATTCCAGATTTTGACGCCGTTTTCTTGTAGATAACGCACATTGTTGTCTCCTTTCAGAAACCACAAAAGCTCATGAATGATGGATTTGAGGTGTACCTTTTTGGTGGTGACAAGCGGGAATCCTTCGCTCAGATCAAAGCGCATTTGATGGCCGAAAATGGAACGGGTGCCGGTACCAGTCCGGTCCCCCCGGTCAACACCATGGTCCAGAACCTGTTGTAAAAGATCAAGATATGCCTTCATATTCTCAATGGGAAAGGTGCGGAGAATTCTGTTATTTCGCTCCTTCACGAAGGTACAAAATATTCTCTGCTGGCTGAAGTACGCTTTCCCGACCGGCTAATTCAGACTCATGAAAAGCAAAAAAGTTTCCGAAACCTACTCTTTGAAGACCGAATTGGTGCTTCCCAATGACACCAACAATCTCGGCAATCTGATGGGAGGCAAATTGCTACACTGGATGGATGTCATCTCGGCCATTGCTGCCCAGCGGGCGTCCAACCGGACTGTGGTAACGGTCGCAGTCGACTTCGTCGAATTCAAGGCATCTATTCCCCTGGGAACCATCGTGATTCTGGAAGCAAGGGTTACGCGCAGTTTTTCGACCTCCATGGAAGTACGGATTGACGTTTCCTATGAAAATTTGCAAAGTGGAGAACGCCATGAAAGCAACACGGCTTACTACACCTTTGTAGCGGTTGATCAATCTGGTCGCCCGATTCCGGTCAATCAGGTGGAGCCAGAAACGGAAACGGAAAAACAGTGGTACGAGCAGGCGATGCAGAGAAGAGAAATGCGGATGCTTCTGGCCGGAAGGATCAAGCCAGAAGAAGCCAGTGGCCTGCGGGAATTGTTGAAAGGAAGAGCTAAATAATGCCTGCAAAAAATCAAGGAATGAGCCCAGGCGGACAGCCTGACCAATTAGACAAACGCATCCTCGAACTCCTACTCGAAGATGCGCGTACGCCTTATCTGGAAATTGCCCGGATGTGTGAGGTCTCTGGGGCAACGGTTCACCTGCGGATCCAGAAACTGGAGAAAATGGGGATTCTCAAAGGCTCACGCTTGATTCTGGATTACAAAAAGCTTGGATTGGGTGTGCGAGCGTTTTTGGGTTTATATCTCGACAAACTCAATCATTATGATGACATTCTGGGACAGCTTCGCAAAATCCCTGAGATTACCGAATGTCATTTTACCACCGGTGAATATGCCATTTTCCTTAAAGTTCACTGTCGGAGCACTGATCATCTACGGGACCTTCTGATCAATGAATTGCAGGCAATCCCCTATGTACGCCGGACGGAGACCTTTATTTCTTTAGAGCAAAATTTTCAACGCGAACCCGATCTCTCCGGACTCTTTGGCGGGACAGAGAATCAGGCGTCCCCAGAATAGTCCGTTGTTCGAAGCAGATTAATTCTGTATCTTTCCTTTCCACTCAGAATTGGTAGATCTCATTCTTTAACATGTGGATTCGCATCATGCGAGCGAAACTTCAGTTGAAGCAGCAAAAGCAACTGCTCAGGGACTGAAGACCGAGAAATCCCACCGGATGATTTGGGGATTCGCGAAATGGGCATGATATTTGTGGGGAGAGGAAATTCGATTTTTATGCTTAAACAAGGCCAGCAGCTCAAACTACTTCAAAAGATATCACCGCAGCAGATTCAATTTATCAAATTGCTGCAGGTTCCCACCGCTGCTTTAGAACAACGGATCAAAGAAGAGTTGGAAAAAAATCCCGCCCTGGATGAGGCACAGATGGGATTCGGTGATGAGGCACCAAAGGGGGAATATGATGATCTCGATAAGAAAGACGAAGAACTTGGCAACGAAAAAGACAATGCTGAAGACAACGTAAGTTCTGAAATTAGTCTGGACGA
>JBCBZF010001294.1:0-1635 GCA_039815525.1 Bacteroidota bacterium
CCCGGCCCCCACCTCCAGCGGCTGCTTTCAGCATGACCGGGAACCCAATCCGATTGGCTTCAGACACTACCTGAACAAGCTCTTTCAGTTCCACCTTGCTGTCAGGAATCAGGGGGACCTTCACTTCCCTGGCGACCTTTTTGGCCTGTACTTTATCTCCCAGACGTTCCATCACTTCTGGTCGGGGTCCAATAAAGACAATCCCGGCTTCGGCACATTTACGCACAAAGTGGACGTTTTCAGAGAGAAAACCATAACCTGGATGAATCGCATCCACCTGTTTCGATTTCGCAAGATCGATGATCGCATCAATGTCCAGATAGGGTTTTAGCGGATTGTCAGCCGCTCCAATCTGATAGGCTTCGTCCGCTTTGTAGCGGTGCGGTGAATAGCGATCTTCATACGAATAAATGGCGACCGTCTTGATATTGAGCTCGGAAATGGCTCGTAAGACCCGTACGGCAATTTCGCCGCGGTTGGCCACCAGAATTTTGCGAAACCGTTGTACAGTTTTCTCCATGGGATTCCAGTGTTTCAAAAAAGACAGGGGGATCAGGTGGCCAAACTTATCAAAAAGCCACCAAATGGAGAAACGAAATATGGGTTCCAGGAAGATTTATTGGGCTAAATCTGCCTATTGAGAGATGACCTCATAACGACTGGCATCAAAGATGCGGAAATTAAGCCCCAGCTGAAAACTGTGGAGTTGATCATTACCGGCCTGCCGTCCCAGTAAGCCAATATTGTCGAGATAATCAGTATTGCTCAAGCGATACGTATAGCCGATTTGCATACTGAGGGTTCGATGCAGGGTGATATCGACGCCAGCAGAAAACGGAAAAGAGAGTGTCAATGTGCCATAGAGTGGTTCATTGGGGGCACGGGTAGAGCGTTTGCGAAACAGCAATACGCCATCCTGCGCTTTGGGGAAGAAAGCCATGCCACCGATCCCAAAAGCAATATATGGTCGGGCAATTGACGCTTTGCGAAGCAGGTTGATTGTAAGTTGAAAATCACCGTGGATCAAGTCTGTCTCGGCAAAGGTATTGGCTTGAATGGTGGTGTCAATGTCATTGATGCTCAGAGTGGTTGGAGGGAGGTTCCCATTTTGGGCAACAAACTTCCCGTAACCAATGCTGAAAGAAGGTAAAATCCATTTTTGCGCGTCTCGTCTCAGGCTGAGCATAAAACCTGGATGGAAGCTGAAAAATTCTGCATCAAATAAGCCATTGGGTGAATAATTCAAATCACCATAATAGCCGGTACCAGTAAAGGCGAGGCCCAAAACAATGTCCTTTTTGGGGCGGTTTATTTGATAAGGTGTCAGTTCCGGTGCGGTTGGTTTGACGGCGAGACTGGGCGCTTTACGCGGATCAGTATTTCTGAGGGAATCTCTTTCGGCCAACCACTTGAAGTATTCAGGGTTTGGCTGCATGTAAGGCAAGTGGGGATCCTTTTTCAGGGAATCACGATACCACACGAGCCACTCCTTGTACTCAGGATTTTGTGGCATGGGTCGGTTGCCTTTTGATTGCCCCAGGCAGTTTTGCCCCATCAAGAAGCAGAAGAGTCCGAAAAGTAGATACCGGATGAACATTATGAACAAAAATAACATTCAGGATTCGCAATTCAAGA
>JBCBZF010001262.1:0-1784 GCA_039815525.1 Bacteroidota bacterium
AAAAGGCAAGCCAGAAAGAGGCTATACCAGAAGCGTGTAACTTTCATGAAAATGATCGATGAGATTTGGGGCAAAGATATCGCTTTCCTGCGCAAGAAACCTTTTCAGCCGTATGGAAAGGCGGCTAAGATGTATGAATGGAATGATTGCCTGAAAAAGTAGCACCCAAAAAGGCCAGCCCCGGGTGATGGGCTGGCCGAATGGATAAGAGAAATATGTGTCTGGTTTACTTTTCGAAGGTGTAGCCTTTGGCGACGGCTTGTTTGCGCAGACACTGCGAAAGTGCATGCCCCAAACCTGCTTTGTCTTTCTCCGCCTCCGTCTTGCGTTGTTCGGCGATAAAGGTTTCCCGCTTTTCAGACAGAATCAAAATCTCCGCCTGAATCTTCTGCCGCTCCTCCATTTTCACCTTGGTCCAGCTCTTCAACTGTGCATCATTCATGTTTTTACATTCAGCCGGAAGATTACTGCGGTCCACATTTTTAAAGGAAAAACCGTCTTTTTGGAAGGCGTCAACCAAATCCCATTTGTCATTGCAATACAATTTGGTGGCTTTGGACTTGGCGCGCTTGCTCATGTTTGCACTGCCATAGCCAATCGCATTGTTGTCCTGTACAATCTGACGCTGCTTATTGGCCAGACCAGCCTGATTGTACGCATAATAGGTTTCATTCAGACTGCTATTGAGGCGGCCAAATTCTTCGTCATAAGGGGTTTCAACATTGACAATTTCCTGATTGTGGTCAAGGCTCAGATACTGTCCACCGCCTACCAGAGCACCAGTACGCCAGCCAGTTGCAGCACCGACATTGAAGTCCCCACAGAAAATGGTATTGACGATGATGTCATCATTCAGGGCCTTTTTGACCGCTTTTTCATACGAAATATGTCCCTGGTTGAATGGTTCGTTACCAGCGATGAAGATCATCTTCAGGTCTTTTCTGCGATCACTCCACATTTGTTCCAGATGCGCTGCCTGAATAACCGTGCCACAGTATTCTTCCCCGCCATTGGTTGAAAGCGCAAACAACTTTTCGGAAATATAATCGAGATCATTGGTCATGGGTGAGAGCATCTGCACATAGCCGGTTTCTTCCGGGAGCGCATCTCCACCGTAGATATAAAGGGAAATTTCAAGATTGGGACTGATACCATCCACACTGGCTTCAGAAAGTTCGTTCACCACTTGCCAGAGACGGGCCTTGGCTTGTTCCAGCAGGCCATTCATGGAGCCGCTGACATCCAATAAGAGCGCAACCTGAATGGTTGCCTTAGCGGCAGTTTCTTCCTGAGAAACTTCTTCCATAACAACCGGTAAAGCAGTAGATGCACTGGCAGTAAATAGGTTTTGAGACATAACTTTCGCGCCCCACAGAATGGCGAGTGCAAAAGGAAGCCAGGCGAGTTTGATGAGAAAATTCTTCATGGACAATGCAATGGTTAAAGGTGATTGGATAGCATCAATTACAATGGCAAAGTGGAGAGAAACTTTTTATTAAAATATATAGACTGGATAAACGCGCCGTTTCACTCCATGAACGTACCCCCTCACAGGACATGCAGCAAAAACCAAACCTAAACACCTGATTTACAGTACATAACATAAGGAATAATGGTTTGGTATTTGCAAAAGGATTTGTATGTTAGCCCTTGTATTCTGTGCATAAATTGAAAAAAACACTCACATATATCTGTCTGTTGCTTTGTATCCAATTTGCCTGGGGACAAAACAAAAAATCCAAAAAGAAAGCATATCAGCCTCCGGTCAGCAAAAAGCAGAGGTC
>JBCBZF010000527.1:0-5085 GCA_039815525.1 Bacteroidota bacterium
ACAGGCGCGGTATGTGATGTAATGGCGGGCGCTCTCCGGCATCTCCTCGAACGGGAGAAGGAAGATGACCTTGGCCTTGAGGTTCTCGGTGAACACGTAGCTATGGGCGAAAATAAGCCCGCTGATGATCAAGCCAGTCCCCCAATACTGCCACAGACCCCCCATCACTTCCAGGGCTTCATTGAGATTGCTTTCTCGTATCACGACAATTAATTCTACCGTGAGCCGCTTTTGGAAAAGATGGTAGTAGAGGATGGCGAAAGGAGCAAGGAAGAAAAATGGCAGGCTGAGGAGTGAGTAGATTTTAACCCGCCTGCGACAAAAGCCAAGCGGAAGGAAAAACACAATGCTTACGACGAGCAAAACCAATAGGTGAATTAGTTTTCCGCCTGAAAATGGATCAAACTGCCAGGCCATGTACTCTGGGATCAGCAGCAATGCCGGTGTGCTGGCTAGTGCTAGCCAGGGAAGAATTTTTTCTCTCATACGTCCTGTCTCTACTGCACCGCAGTAGACTGTTGGTTCATAAAGTCCCGAAGGATGTTACTCATTTTTCTGGCACCACTCACTCCCAAATGATTGGCATCGAAAAAGTCTTCAGCAACGAATTGTTTGTCGTCAGTGAAGTTGAGATAATCAACACCATGCGCACCAGCAATCGAATCTGCCAGCGAAATGGTGTGGGCCATGCGTTCTGGGCGGATATGTTCTAGATATGACCGCCACATCGGCATGGAAACCAATAGAGGTTGAACGTTTTTGCTTTTACAGAGGCTGATCATGTCTGTCAGCCGTTGAATATTTGTTGTTATATGTTTTTCCTGATAATAAAAGTCGTGAAAATTTCCTGAATCAATGCCATTGCGTTCCAGGTTTCTGCCTTTCTCCTCTCCAATCCACCAACCGTTTCCATCACACTCATATAAGGGCCTTGCGTCTTTATAGTGAGCCAGGCTACGATCTACGGCTTTTTTGACCGAAAGGAGGGACACCAGAGAGAAACGTTTGGGCGATAAAGGCTTGATGCCATAGTTGCTCCCGTAATGCCAGGCAAACTGATAACTCTGGTTAAAGTCTCCTGGTAATTCCTTGGCCTCACTGGCAAAACTGGTGTAGGAGACTGGAATGATCACCCATCGGAGCTGATCCATCTGCGGGAGATATTTCTCCAGCAGAAACTTGTCGAAGACAAAAGTCTGCGCCGTATACGCCAAGTTGTAGGCACCTTCACTCAGTATGGCTGGATTGACACCTAAGTATGCATGCGAGTTGCCCAAAATCAAACAATCAATCTCTGACAGTTTGGCTTCCAATTGCGTTTTTTTGACCGAATGATCACTGGGCAAATACCGCTGTAATCCTTCCAGACCGGCCAGCAATACGACCAAAGGAGAAAGAAACAGCAGCATGCGGATCAAAAAGCGTTTTGCCTGAACAATATGGGTCGTCTTCGTCATAACAGTTCTTAAAATTGAAAGTAAACGAAGGCCCGACGATCATAATTGAAATACAAAATGATCAATGCCATGCCATAGTAGATGCCCCAGCGCAAGACCGGATGCAGAGATTGTTTTTCCAGAGGATGGTCTTTACGTTGGTACATGGTCCACCACTCGATGGCCATGAACACAAAAACCCAGGCCACTTTGTCCAGATAATATTTGGGCATCCGGATGAGACTGGATGAAAACATCTGGCTGAGATACCCCAGAGCAAATTTCATGTCTTTGGACATGAAAAAGACCAAAGCAAAAAGATTGAGCGCCCAGATCATGGCCATTTGGCCAGCGGCTAGTAAGGTGCCTTTGATGGTAAAAGGGGGTCTGGTTTGGCGGACATTGGTGCGCAAACCCGGCCAGATCATATAAGGTACCTGATACAGACCATGCAGGAGTCCCCAGACCACGAAGGTCCAGCTTGCCCCATGCCACAATCCGCTGATGGTAAAGGTGAGAATATAGTTGCGGATCACCACCCACTTTTTGTTCACCACTTTTCCTTTGCTGAAACCGAGGAAAACGTAGTCTTTGAACCAGGAAGTAAGGGAAATGTGCCACCTTCGCCAGAAGTCCATCATGTCCCGGGCGAAAAAGGGAAAGTTGAAATTGCGCATCAGCTTGAAGCCAAGCATACGCGCCGTGCCAATGGCAATATCTGAATAGCCTGAAAAATCGCCATAGAGCTGGAATGCAAACAAGAAAACAGCGATCAGCAGGTAAATACCCGCAAACTTATCGGTATGTCCGACGATTTCGTCTACCGTTGCGCCGATGGTATCAGCCACCACCACTTTCTTGAAAAGCCCCCACAATACTTGCCGCGCACCGTCTTTGGCTTTTTCCAGCTCAAACTTCCGGACTCGACTGAATTGGGGTAAAAAATTGGCTGCCCGCTCGATGGGACCTGCTACCAGTTGCGGGAAAAAGCTCACAAAAGCGAGAAAAGCTGGTAAATCGCGGCAGGCTTTGACGCGCCCCCGATAGATATCGATGGTATAGCTGAGCGTCTGGAACGTATAAAAACTAATACCCACCGGCAGGATGATGGACAAAGTCCGCCGTGGCATATCATATCCAAATCCTGCAAAGAGATCGACAAAGGAATCAATGAAGAAGTTGTAATACTTAAAAAAGCCCAGCATGCCCAGGTTGATGGCCAGACTCAGCCAGAGCCAGTATTTTTTATGCTGTGGTGTATGACTGTCCGAAATCTTTTGCCCTACTACAAAATCCGTCAGTGAACTCAACACAATCAGACTCAGAAAGCGCCAATCCCACCAGGCATAGAAAAAATAGCTTGCCGCCAGAATCAACAGATTCTGTGCTTTCATGTTTTTGTGGAAAACAAACCAGTATCCACAAAAAATGAGCAGGTAAAACAATGCAAATTCTATGTTGGTGAACAGCATGCTTAGTCAGCTTCAGTAGGCTTTATTGGTTGACCTTCTTTCAATCCTGGTCTAAACAGCGGGCCGGCAATGGTTCCCATCAGGATGAAAAACAATACATTGGTCGGCATCACCATGATCACCTGCTGCGAGTAATTCCCCAATGCGAGCAGCAACATCACGCTCAGCATGATCGCCAACCAGTTTTGCCGCCCTTCATGGATAATGTGAAAATACCTTCTCACTCCCATGATGAGGGTGGTCAGTATCATCCCGACAAATAGCAGCAATCCAATCCAGCCCTGTTCCAGGGCCAGTTGGACGAAGCCGCTGGACTGCGGAAACTGCGACCAAATCTGATAGGGGGAAAACCGATTGCCGATGGTGCCAGTCATTCCTGGCCCCACGCCCATCGGACGCTCAGTCAGATATGATTGGGCAAAAATCTGATTTTGTACCTGAGATTGATAGGAGGCTGACAAGGATGGCTCAAAAGCTTTCTGAATATGCCGCAGAACGCCATCTTCAGCTGGTAGCAGAAGCAGGACCACGCCCACCACTAAAAGGCTTGATGCTGAAAGCAGGATCGGTTTTTTCATCCGGATCAGTGCGTAGAAGAAAAATCCTGCTGGAAAGGCTACGAAGGCAGTGTTGGTATGGGAAAAAATCATGGCAATGAGCTGAATCAGCACACTGATCGTCAAAATGATTTTCGTCCGTTTCCCACTACCCGGCCCAAACAGCAGGCCAATTCCCATCAGGCTGGAGGCGGCCATGGTCAGTCCCAAGACTGAAGGATCTGAGAGGAAAGAAAATGCTCTCAGACCATCCCAGGAAAAATAATGCCCCATCCGACTGCGATCTGCCTGCAGCCAGGCCAATTCAAAATCCTGTAAACCGAGGAAATATTGAACAATCCCGTACAGGCCAGCCAGCGTGGCCAGCCCCATCCAGGCGTAAATAATTCGTTTGAAGTCAGAGATGTTTTTCCAGGCGTACATCACCACCAGTGCAATCGATACATAGCCGATGGTTGATCGAATGCTCACTGCCCAGCCTTTTAAATGCGGAAGGTGGGGATTGAGGACCTGAACAAGCTGATAGCCAACCCAGATTAGGATGGCGACTGTGACAGGATTGGCATATGCAGACCAGTTCCGCTGTCGGGTTTGTTTAACCAAAATCCCAAATAGCAGCACGATCACAAACAAACCGAAATAATTTTCCAGTGGAACGGCATTGCTGAGCCGTCGGACTCCATGCAAACTGAAGCTAAACAGGACCAGCATCATCAAGCCAAATCGCAGATTAAGCATGCCACCCAGCAAACAAGGCAACAAAACTACATTGGCCAGCAGCCAGATGCTTTGTTCTACGGTAGAGGTGGCCACCATCCACGCAAGAATCATGGCGAAGCCAACCATCAGGAAGTACCCCAGGGGGGTATCCAGCTTTTGCAGGATTACTTCCCGCTTGGCCCATTCCCGAATGGACGATGACTGTTCGCGGCGGTATTCCTGCCCACCTATCTTGAAGATAAATTGCTGCATGATGCAATAAACACACAGGAATCCGGACGAATCCAAATTCCTGTCAATGAAAGAATGTGTTTGTCAGCTAAAAGAAGATAATTTTCACAAACAAACCCAGACAGACAAATAAACAAAGAGCAAGCACAATCCCCTCCTGAATGCTCTCAAAACGTGTGAGAACCTTCTTCCGGGTTCTTGGCGATATCCGATTCATGTAAAAGACCTGACGCTATCTAACACCCAAAATAAATACACTTTAACCGTTGGGCGGATCGGGTAGCGATCCTTTGACCAACATATCAAAAGTACGGTTTGGAGCGACCGATGGGAAGAGATCTGGGTCTGGTGGACGTTTTTGCTGGTTGACCGGGGAAAAAACCGACCTCAGCTTTCATTGAGATGAATATTGTCGTCCGCGAAATGCTTTGTTACGATCTCTAGAAATAAACCTGCCCGTTTTTGCCAGTCATGTGCCGCGGCATGGGCGGCTCGTATCCAGGAAGGATTGGACTTGGCGAGGATGGCCTGTTCGATTTGCGTACAAAATCCTGTCCCCTCTGCTGCCAGCCAGATGTCATCTCTCATGGCCCGGATGTCTTCGGAAAAAGGCGTAGCGACGATGGGTAAACCAGCCGCCTGATATTCATGTACTTTGAGGGGATACAT
>JBCBZF010000501.1:0-5210 GCA_039815525.1 Bacteroidota bacterium
GAAACCACAGATGTGTACGGGATCTCTTGGGCGGTGTTGTGTGTTCTCGTGGGGCATCCTTGATCGGATATCTTTGGGGTACTTTGGCGTTTCTAGGATCTTGGTTGGGATCTTGGGACGGGGGGCCGGGCTACGCATACGGCGGTGCCCCTTGTTGCTTTTGCTCTTATGAGGTGCTTGCAACATGTTTACTCTCTCTTCGGGTTCCCTTTGTGTCTTCCATCCTCGACGGATGTTCGAGGTCATCGTCCCATATTGCACGGATAGGGGTATATTCTACAAAACTAAGGAATTTGGCCAGTATTTGGCGCAGATCTGTTGGTCTCTTCTTACTTCTATTTTTCGGACTTTCATTTTCTTTGGCACAGGTGCCTGCGGATACCACTGCGCAGGACAGTGTTCTCCCATCATCCCCTTTTCCGCCGGGGGTGGTAGCAGACAGCAGTCTTTCTGCTGACCCATTGGGGGACTTGATCAAAGCGAAGGATTCTTCTCAAAATCAACAGTATGTTGATTCTCTCAAGGCCAACAGTGATTTGCAGGCTGAGGTAGCCTATAAAGCAGAAGACAGCATTGTCTTTGATGTCGAAAATGGCATGTTGTTTTTATACCATGAATCAGATTTAACGTATGAAGAAATTGGCTTAAAGGCGGAACGCATCGTGGTTGAAATCGATAACCAAACCTTACGTGCAGCGGGTGTCGAGGATAGTACCGGGAAAAAAAGTGGGAAGCCGAAGTTTACAGAAAGCGGAACCACCTATGATGCAGAAGACATTTCATACAATTTTAACAGCCAAAAGGGACGGGTGACCAATGGGAAGACCGTTCAGGGAGACGGTTTCATTCTGGCAGATGTGGCCAAATACCAGGATGATGGAACCTTTCATGGTAAAGATGGAAAATACACCACCTGTAGTCATGATCATCCACATTATTACATTCAGTCCCGTAAGCTGAAAATGATCCCAGACGGCAACCAACTGATCAGTGGGCCGCTGAACCTGGTGATCGGGGACCTGCCAATCCCCATTGTGGTTCCTTTTGGATTCATCCCAAATTTCCAACAAACACCCAATACCAAAGGCATGCTCAAACCGCGATGGGGCGAATCTCCTGAGCGGGGCTTTTTCCTCCAAAATCTGGGGTATTTCCTGCCAATCAATGAATATTTTGCACTCCAGGTAGACGGAGACATTTTCACCAGGGGTGGCTGGCGACTCGGTGGAACGCTCCAATACAATGTACGCTACCGATTCAGTGGACAGTTTCGCTTTCAATACGGCGTACAGCGATTCAATGAGCGGACTGACTTCGATTTCCGCCGAACGGCGGCCTGGAACCTGACCTGGTCGCACCGTCAGCCCATCAATCCCAATACCAGCATTACGGCTTCGGTTAACATTTCCAGTAGCAGCAGTTTTCAACGTCAAATTGAAAATGATCTGAACTCACTTTTCACCAACAATCTCAATTCTTCTGTCAATTTTCAGAAGAAATTTGCCAATACGCCTTTTTCCATGAACATGAGCCTGCGTCATCAGCAGGATCTCAATCGCGGGACAATGTCCATGTCTCTGCCTGAAATGTCGGTCAACATGAACCGACAGACGCCTTTTAAAAACATCAGGAGCCGCAAACTGAACTTCCTCCGTACGTTGGGCATAAACTACAATATGCAAGCCCGGAATCGGGTCAGTAATATTCCTGACAGTTTATTGGGGCCGGTTTTATTTCGGCCGGATGAGTTGGTTCGTTTCCGGGTCATCGAAGGTGCGGATACATCTTTTATTGATCGGCGGGCAGGTTCGTTCTATGAAAATGGCATGCAGCATACTGCCTCGACCTCGACCACCATTAAAGTGCTGGATTACATCAATATTTCACCCAGTTTCAATTACAAAGAATTTTGGTATCTCAATCAATTGGAACGACGTTGGGATGATGCAGCAGAAGAAATCATTGATGAAACCATCCCTGGTTTTACCAGAGGCTTTGATTTCAGCAGTGCCGTCAGTGCCTCAACCAACTTCTTTGGAATCTATGAATTCCCCAATAGCAAGCGTGAGATTGCCTTCCGCCAGCGGTTCACCCCGACAGTTTCCTATAACATCAAGCCGGACTTCGCTGATCCACGCTATGGATTCTACCGCTATGTACAATCTAATGCAAATGGTGATTCACTGCGGTACAGTATTTTTGACGATGGCATTTACCGCGGGCCAACGGCCGGGGAAAGTCAAGCCATTAGCTTTAGTATGTCCAGCGTCATTGAAATGCGTTACCGGACTCTCGAAAGTTTTGAAGAAGATTTTGATTCCAAGCAGGACAAATACAATCGCATCCGGGTGCTTGATAATCTCAGCATGAGTTCGTCTTATAATTTTGCGGCCGATAGTTTTAATCTTGCGCCTGTCTCTCTGCGTGCCAGAACCAATCTTCTGAACAATAAAATCAATCTGAATGCATCCACTACCTTTGATCCATATTTCTTGCAAGAAACAGAAAATGGTACGGGGGTTCGGGTCAATCGTTTTCAGGTATCTGAGACGGGACAGCTTGCGCGTCTTACCCGCGCTCAGCTGACGCTTTCAACCACATTGAAATCGAAAAAACGCACCGGTAAAGGTGATGTGGCAACAGTCGCTCCGGAGGACCAGCAAGAGTATCTGGACGTTTTGAACCAGTATTATCAATACGTGGACTTCAATATTCCCTGGAACGTTCAAATCCGGTACAATTTATCTTATTCAAAAACCACGCTCGACGATCCACGGATCACCTCTACCATCAATCTCAACGGCGGCTTCAATTTTACGCCAAAATGGAAGATCACCATCAACACCGGATTTGATTTCGAACAAAAAAAGGCCACAACCACTTCAGTGGCTATCAATCGGGACTTACATTGCTGGGACATGGCCTTGCGTTGGGTTCCCTTCGGCATACGCCGGAGCTACACCTTCAGCCTCAATGTCAGAAGTTCTCTTTTACAGCAATTGCGGATTTCTAAAAACGCATTCTGGCAAGATCAATTCCGTTGAGGCTGAGAAACTTCATTTGTACTGGCAGGAACTGACTGTTGGTGTTCGGGCAAGGTAAATGAAAAACACGAGCCCTTATGAGGGATTGAGCTGGCCCATATCCGTCCGCCATGGCGACTGATGATTTCTTTACAAATTGACAATCCTACTCCGTATCCCGGGAATTTATCTCTGGGATGAAGGCGCTGAAACATTTGAAAAATTCTTTCTGAAAACCTCTCGTCAAAGCCTATTCCATTGTCTTTCACAGATATACAAACAAATTGATTCGCAGCTGGCTGTATGTCAATCTGAATAATTGGATTCACAGTTGAACGGAATTTTATCGCATTGGAAATCAGATTTTGAAACAATTGTGTCAATTGTTCCTGATCGCCCTTCACCACTGGCATGACTGGGGCCTGAATCTGGGTTTCATTCAACTCAATCATACCTTTCAGATTCATTCGCACATCTTCCAGCACTTCCTGAAGCGATACCGGAATCAACTCTCCGTTCTTTTTCACCCGGGATAATTTTAACACCCCTTGCAGCAAGCCTCTCATACGGTATGCACCATCAACAGCGAAGGTCAGGAAATCCGTTCCATCCTGATCCAATTTCCCCTTCAGATTGCGTTCGAGGAGTTGCAGATAACTGATCACCATTCGTAAAGGTTCCTGCAAGTCATGTGAAACCATATTGGCAAATTGTCGAAGGGATTGGTTGATTTCCTTCAATTCAGAGGTGCGCTCATGGACCTTCTTTTCCAACTCTACTTTGGCTTTGCGAAGTTCTTCTTCAATCAGTTTTCGTTCATGGATATCTGTAATGATCCCCTCAATGGCAAAGGGTTGGAGATTGGCATCCCTCACCAGGACAGTTCGTTGGTTGACCCAGCGGGTGGTCATATTGGGTTTAACCACCCGATATTCAATGTAGGGAGAAGTCTCTGCACCGATGGCAGTAGCCGCCCGATACTCCATCAATCGTTCGATATCCTCAGGATGAACCACTTGTCGTAGAAAATCATTGCATTCATGAATCTCATCTTCGGATACCCCGAAGACATTCTTAACAGAGGGGCTCACATAATCAATGTCAAAGCTTGGTAGCGTACAGCGAAAAATGACATCTGAAGAGTTTGAGGCCAATAATTGAAAGCGTTCACTGGTGGTTTGAAGCACTTGCTCCACCTCTTGTTTGCGCCGCAGGGTTCGAAATTCACGGAGGGATCGCTGCACAATGTGTGGCATGTCGGCGAGGGTAGCCGGGGATTTAATGATGTAATCAAGTGCCCCGTCTTTCAATACATCGACTGCCAGTTGCTCACTCCCAAAACTGGTCATAATCACCACAGGAAAAGCTTCCCCACACTTTGGCAAAGACAATAAATCACTCCCCTGACCATCAGGTAACTTCCAGTCGACCAGGGCAATATCAGGCAAAGAAGTCGCCAGATAATGCCGGGCGCTGTCCAGGCTCGGAACCACATCGACCCGAAATTGTCGGTCCCAATGTGAAAAGCTTCTTTTCAGTAGCGTTGAATGATCCCGATCATCCTCCACAAGCAAGATGACAATTCGATTTTCATTCATGGATTTATGCTGGTTTGTGGTGCACGGCCATACTTATTCATCAAAAAGCTGACCATGTCTTCATCAATCGGCTTGAGGAGATATTCCTGTATGGGTAGGGAAGTCTCCGTTTCTCGTTCCGTTGCAGAGCTCGTCAATACCACGATTGGAAATTGCTTTATCCGTGGTGCTTCCAGGAACTTCCTGACGATGTCCATTCCATTTTGGATCCGCAATTGAAGGTCGACGACGACCAAGTCAAATTTGGTATCAGGAAGAATGGCGAATTCCAGTGCCTCGACCCCATCCGTAAAGTGATGGATGTTGGTTACCGGACACAGGCGACGAACCTGTCGGCGAAACATCTCTGCATGATCGTAATTGTCCTCAATGAGAATGAAATTCATCTGTGTATTGGTCAATGTGTTGTTGTAGCCATTGTTTTGAGCCAAAGCTTATCAGGAATCGGCAGCCTTCCAGAGGGTGAGTTCATGACGCGCAACGAGACGGGCGAGTCCCTTCTCGAGCACGAAACTGACTTTGTTGAAGCGGACGCCGCGACGACCGTGACCGAGTCGACGACCGTGGCTGCCGCGTGATGTTGAGGGAA
>JBCBZF010000790.1:0-3536 GCA_039815525.1 Bacteroidota bacterium
AAATAGCTTCGGTAGTTTTGTCAGGTGCAACAGCCGCTTGACATATTGCAGAAGTACTGGGGATACGATGCCTTCCGCCCTATGCAGGAGGACATCATCAACAGTGTCCTGGCTGGAAAGGATACATTGGCCCTTTTGCCGACTGGTGGGGGGAAATCCATTTGTTTTCAGGTGCCAGCCATGTGTCAACAAGGGCTGACACTGGTGATTTCGCCATTGATTGCCTTGATGAAGGATCAGGTAGAACGACTCAATCGTCTTGGTATTCCAGCTGCTTATGTCAACAGCAGCATGGGCTACCACCAGATTGATGATCGGCTGCAAAAAGCCATGGATGGCACCTATCGCTTTTTGTATCTGGCCCCAGAACGGATTGCTTCTGATATGTTTACCCAGAGACTGCCCAATATGCCAGTGCGTTTATTGGTGGTAGATGAAGCCCATTGTATCAGTCAATGGGGCTATGACTTTCGGCCGGCATATCTCAAGATAGCCAGCATTCGAGAGACTTGCCCCCAGGTGCCCATCATTGCTCTGACCGCCTCTGCCACGCCTGAGGTGAGGCAAGACATAGAGGAAAAGCTTGAACTGAAGGCTGTCCAGCGATTTGAGAAAAGCTTTCGACGGGATAATCTCCGCTATTTCGTATTCGAAGAGGAAAATCCGACAGAACGCATCCTGCGGATTTGTCAGCGAACCCAGGGCACTGGCATCATCTACGCACGTACCCGCAAGCTCACCACCAAACTGGCTGCATGGTTACAGGAGCAAGGTGTCAGTGCCGCAGCCTATCATGGTGGCATGACCAATTCTGCCCGGGCAGCAGTGCAGCAAGACTGGCTGGAAGACCGCCGCCGCATCATGGTGGCCACCAATGCATTTGGCATGGGCATTGACAAAGCCGATGTGCGTTTTGTGGTACATTACAACCTGCCGTTTGATCTGGAAAGCTATTATCAGGAAGCAGGACGCGGCGGACGGGATGGAAAAACCGCCCTTGCCATTGCTTTTAACAATCCACCTGACCTGGCCGAACTCCAACGCTGGAACGCTGAGAAGTATCCGAGCTGGAAACAGCTGAATGAACATTACAAACTGCTCTGTAATTTTTACAACATCCCCAATGATGGCAAAGTCGACCAGCTACATGAATTTCACATGCGTGAATTGGTTGCGGCGACCAAGGTCAATGCGCTACAATTGTATGCATCCCTGAAAGTGCTGAGCAATGAAGGCATTATTGCCTTACAAGAAGACAAGGACGATTTTGGCTACATCCAGGTAACGGCGCAACCGCAGGATGTCTTGCGCTACAAAGCACAACACCCTACCATGGCCGATCTGGTTGATTTTTTGTTGCGGGTGATGGGCGGACAAGTGTATTCGCAAGAAGTACGTTTTTTACCGGAAGTTTGGGCCCGTAGCCTTGATCTGCCGCCTTTGGATTTATATCATCAACTCCAAAAGCTGCATCAGCATCGCATCATCTTTTATCAGGCACCGCTCGATGCACCAAGTATCCGCTTTCTCAAAGCCCGTCATACTTTGCAGAAGCGCCACCTCAATTGGGATAAGTATAGCTTTTTGAAGAATCAGAATGAACGCCGCATGGTGGAAATGCTCTACTATGTTCAGCAGACAGATGTGTGTCGCAGTTTGTTGATTCAGCAGTATTTTGGAGAGAAAGCCCACCAGCCTTGCGGAAAGTGTGATGTGTGTATTGGCCGCAACAAAACCAGGGTCAGTGATGGAGAATTCAAAAGTCTGCAAAAAGCCTTGCTGGCTTTTGTGGGAAAAGGTGGACAGACGTACCGGAAAGTGTTGACAGAACTACCAGAGGGCACCCCCGCACAACGGGAAAAGGTCTTGCGCTATCTCCTGGATAAGAAAGTGATCCTAAGTGATGGCCTTGGCACTTTGACACTGCCAGAATCATGAATCCTCACAATCCTGAATACAGAATTGTGTCATGCAGGCGTACTTCTGCCACTGGTGCCAACTTGCCACTGGGATCGAACGGCGTCCATTGATAAGAAACCACCAGGAAATCTACTTCTTGCCCGATCAGTTTTTGCCTGAGCATCTCCACATCTAATTCCTTTTCCAGTCCCCGATTGATGTAAAGGGTTCGATCCAAATCTTTCAGATCAAAAACCAGATCCTGACAACAGGGAGAATGAATCTTTTCGACCACGCCTGAAAGTGGGGCCACATTCTCTGATGTTGGGGCTGGAATGGGCGTGAGTACGAGATAGACAAAAGCCGCAAACAAGATCAGGGTCAGCAGAAGCACAAGTTTCTGCCAGTTTTTGATTCGCTTTGGTGCATCGAGATAGGGCATATCTAAAAAGATAGGAAGATTCAGCGAAAATAGATTCTCCCTAACCCTCTGGTAGATTGTTTTTCCGCTTTTTGGTCAGGAGAATTTTGCGTTCCAACTCTTGCCGCTGCATGTCGACAAGGTGTTTTTTCTGGCGGTAACGTCTTGCTTTATCGGCAGTATCGAAAAAGGAATAAATCCCATAACCAATGAGGAAAATGCCAATGACTCCCATGAAAATGGATATTCCATCTGAAAAAAAATCGGCTGCCATATAGCATATGATAATCCCTCCCAGAATGCCACCTAAGCCAATGGAAACAGCATTGGACGAATTTGCCAGTTCCTTTCCATGATCGGTTTTTACCATGAAATCTTCCTTGCCAGCCTCCCACTGTCTCTCTAATTGATCCAGTTCCATGTGAAGTTTTATACTGTCCACATCCCGAGCGAGTTTTTTGGTACGCCTATCTACTTTTTCGAGGATGGATGTAAAAATGGCCTGGCCGCTTCGCTCAACCTTTAGGCTGGTGCCACAATAACCACAAGTGAGAAAGTTGGTGTTTTCTGGGATTGTCAAAGGGCCACCGCAGTGATTACAATTGACAGATTGAATTTTCATGGAATGGGATTAGCATATTGTGTTTTAGAAAGATACAAGTTTCCCCCCAAAGTTGGAATCTTACCCTCTCCGCAACCATTCCTTAAATGCTGCTGAACGTTCCGAACTGACCACAACTTCTTTGTCGATGGCAGGCTTGAGCATCAGTTTGAGGCGCGATTTGGTGTGGGTATACATTTTCTGAATCCCATCCGCTTTGATGATGAACTGCCGGTTGATGCGAAAAAATTCAGTGGGATCGAGTTCCACCTCCAATTGATCCAGATTCTGGTCAATGGGATAGCGTTTGCCTTCATGCGTACAGAGAAAGGTGATGCGGGACTCAATGAAAAAATAGGCGATCTCAGATACCGGGACCGCCTTGAGACTTTCCTTCATCCGAATCAGAATCCGTTTCAAATAATTGCCCCCACCACTCTGGGCCGGCTGAATCATCTGAAGCAGTTCAGCATAATTTACACTGGGCTGTCCCTGGGCGTGCTGTTTTTGGAACTTTGCCAACGCCTGATCTAAATCTTCTTCACGAATGGGTTTGAGAAGATAGTCGATGCTATTGTGTTTAAACGCCTGAATGGCATATTCATCATAGGCCGT
>JBCBZF010001084.1:0-2438 GCA_039815525.1 Bacteroidota bacterium
CGTTTTAAGGATGAAAGTGATGGGTTGTGTGAATTTGTCTACACGCTTTCAACCTAAAGAACCACTGTTAAACAGGCCCTCATTTCAATACCCAAAGTTCTGCTTCAGGGAAGGCGCTTTCTCAATCTCTGAGCGTGGAATTGGCAGATAATAATGCTTCTCCGGGAAGGCTCTGCTCACCACCGTATATTCTTCATATTCCATGGTTCCATCTGCTTTTTTGGTCCAAAGAAGTCCCTGAATATCAAAACCAAGGTGCTCTTCTTCCATCCATCTTCTTTCGTCAAAGAAGTTGTGGCCTTCAAAACACAATTCGACCCGTCGCTCTCTTTTGATGGCTTCCAGCAGCTCTACACCTCCAGCCGTGATTTCAGGCTGCAATGCACGACTTGACACTTTGTTCAGGAATTCCCGTGCGCCAGCTTCATTGCCTAGATGAAATTGGGCCTCTGCATAATTCAGATAGATCTCAGCCAGTCGGTACAAAATGAAGGGGCGTTCAGCTGAGATGCCACCGGCTACTGGTACATTTTCGTCCTGAAACTTCCTGATGTTGTAGCCGGTCTTCGAAGAATGTTCCGTATTGCCGATTCCTTCAGGTGAATCCAAACCATGCGGATGAATCGCGACGTCTTCTGACAGAAAGTATTCAACCGAACGTCCCCGGAATTCCGCTCCATTGAAGAGAAGATTGGCGTAAAACCGTATCTCTCTTCCCTCGTTCGGATTAGACGGATCATAGGTCCCGCCAGCCGTTGTGCTTCCATCTGCCATGTTGAATTGCAAAGCAAAATTGTGGGTAGGCGAAGACAATGCCCATCCAGTATAGCCATTGGGCGACTGGGTCTGGTCCCAGAGTGAATTGGCATCGGTGCCAAATTCATAAAACTCTGCATTATAAGGCCGGGCAAAGAGGATGTGCTCATTGGCGGACAAAAAGAGTTTTTGATAATCCTCAGCATTGTTAACCGCAAGCAGGTCCGGTGTTCCGAGCAGATCCATCACTTCTTTGGCTGCATCTGCCGCATCCTGCCATTTGCTACTTTTGGTATAGTCATACAGTGGTCCGTTTGGCATCGTATTCGGATCGTGCAATGGACTGGCTGCATGAAGCAGGGTGCGGGATTTGACCGCCAGCGCCGCCAACTGGGTGGCGCGACCGAATTCGCTGTCTGGACGGGTGAGTGGTAATACGGCTGCCGCCTCATCCAGCTCTTTCACAATGAAGTCCACACACTCCTCATAGGAATTTCGGGCCAGGTCAAAGTCATCATCCAGCCCTAGTGCCCGCTCGATGATCGGGACGCCACCATAGTAGCGGATCAGTTTTGCATACAGATTGGCGCGGAGGAATCTCATTTCTGCTTTGAGGATTCCGACTTTCTCAGGATCAGCTTCCATGGCCGGACTGCTATCAATCTGGTCCAGAAACTCATTGGTCAGGCGGACATAATCCCAGTAGTTTTGCCAGGTTTGATTGAAAATACCGGTATTCCCAGGGTTCCAGCCAGCCCGTACCCGAAACAGATCCAGGTCCTTAAAATTAAACTTTGCCTCAAAGGAAGCACCTTCAATATTGAACCTTCTCCCCCACCATTGAAAGCGGTTGATCCCCCAGCTTTCGGTGCTGTTGTATGCGGTGAATACGAGTCGTTCAGCCTGATCGGGATCACTGTAAACCAGATCCTCTGCAAAAGCATCCCGTGCCACCGTATCCAACAAATCTCCTTCGCAGGCACTCAAACTGAAGAATGCAATCGCGATGACAAAATATTTATAGAATAGAGTCTTCATGTCTCTGTTTAGTTAAAGTTTATGTTTACACCGAGCGAATAGGACTTCAGGGAGGGGTAAGTGCTGCCCCGGAAATTGTTGTATCCGGTCGCCTCAGGGTCGAGTCCCAGTTTCTGGATCTCAGAAAACATAGTCAGCAGGTTCAGACCCCTGAAGAATACCCGCATGCTCCCAAATTTGAGGGTTTCTTTGCGGAGGGTATATCCCAGCTCGATGTTTTTCAGCCGCAGATAGGAAGCATCATGTAACCAAAAATCTGCTCCCTGAAAGTTTTCTGCGGTATTCTGATTGCCGCTGATTGGATCTCCCTGTACAAAAGCTCTGGGATATCTGGCATCAGGATTTTCGGGGGTCCATCTTTCGGTGAAAACATGCTCTGGCAAAGTGCCGGACTGATCAAAGAAAACCAGGGTCTCTGCATCAGCTTGTCCCTGAAACAGAAAGTTAAAGTCCAGACCTTTGTAGGAAAACCCACCAAAAATTCCGTATTGAATTTCCGGCACATTGGAAGAATGAATGCGAATCCGGTCGCCTGCATCAATTTCTCCATCCTGATTGGTGTCCACGTAGATTGGCTCGCCGACAGTTGTATTGGGTAATTTGGCTGGTGTTGCCTCAAGCTGGGCTTCATCCCGAAAGATTCC
>JBCBZF010000865.1:0-3164 GCA_039815525.1 Bacteroidota bacterium
CAGCGGTCCCGATTCAGTTGGTTTTGGGGGCCACCAACCATCCATCCTGGGATAGGCTCAGCTACTCCATCTGCGGTCGACCATCGATGATGAATATTTTGCGGAGAGCGGCTCCCGAAAGCAGTAACCATACTTTGGCCCAAAGCATTGCGTCCGAGGATGTAATCCAATGCATCGATTGCTGCATGAAGGGCCGCACTGTCTTGATCAAGCTGATAAGCTTTCCAGGCAGCTACTCCCATACTTGCTACCAGGCTGTTGCTACCCCAATTGAATTGTTTGGGTGCGAAGCCGATCGGCACACCGTATGCACTTTGCGTACGCGCTTCAGCGATTACTGGCGCAGCCATGCGACGGATCAGGCGATTGATATCTGTTTGATAAGCATGGCGGTCAGGATGGAGGGATAAAGAATACAAACCAAGCATGCTGACATTGCGCCGACTGGGAAATTTTCTGGTTTTTACCTGTAGAAGATTCGCGGAATTGAGATACAAGCTATCTCCGGTAGTCAGAAATAGCTCCGCGGCTGCCCATTGTTGGTCATCTGTTATTGACGCATCACGGGCTTTCCCAGTATGAATCCCAGCAGGATTGTTGAGATACAATACCTCAGGATGGGCCATGCCCCAGGTCCAGGCTTTCTGGGCTGCGTGGAGACAGGAGTCTGCGAAAGCAGGCTTAAATGGTCGAAGGATACGGGCGGCCTGCGCCATTACTGCCGCAAAGCCCAGATTTCCGGGTGCACTTTTTCCAATTACATAGCGCGTCTCCTGATCCATTTCCGGCATGATTCGACGAGCGTGTTTGGCAGTGGTGAGCTTATGATAGACAAAGCCTTCATCTGGCTCCTGCATCTGCAGCAGAAAGCCAAGGCTCCACATTGCCTCATCCAATATATCTGGGATTTGATTCCCCTGCTCAGGAAAGTCAGTTTGGAAAGCTTGATAATGGTCAGGAAAGGCCTCGTAGAGGTGAAGCATCGACCAGGTCGTGTAGGTTGTAGAATTGGTGTATTTCCCATAGTCCCCTGCATCGTACCATCCTCCTGGTGCCGCCATGATACTTCCTGCCGGACGACCGGCGGAAGCCGCACTTTCGTGAACCATCACCTGCTCATCCCGATGTGCCGTCTCATGAGACCATTTGCCACCGTACTGCGTGGTCAGGCTTGTAGAGGATCGCTGATAAAAATAGGCTTTCCAAAGTGCGTGATGCAGATCTTTGTGCACAGAAGGCGCAATACGGAAAACATGACTTTCACCTAAACCGTCGACGGACAAAATAAATGTCCCGGTGTCAGCCAGACCCGAAAAATCTGCCATTTGTACCGTATCCATCGCCGATTCCCAGATACGGGCGGACGAGAGTATTCCTTCAAAAGCCAGCTTTGCATCCGGATGCGTCAGGACGCGAAAACGCTGATATCTATCGCCTTTGATGAGGGCTCGTTTAGAGGCTCCGGGATAAAATCCTACTTGATTGAGCAGAATCGCGGGATGGCCAGGGGTTAAACGACAGGAAGTCCCACTAAACGAAAGAGCACAGCAAAAAAACAGGGCTGGAACAATCCAGCCCTTCATCATTGATTTCATTGTCAACATATCCTTAAGCCGGTACGCGTTCGCCAGCTGTGTATTTGTCGATATTTGCCAAAAAGTCCTGATAAACCGAGGCAATGCCATCTTTCAAGCCAATCTGATCTTTATATCCCAAAGCATGTAAGCGACTGACATCCATCAGCTTGCGTGGGGTACCATTGGGTTTACTGGTGTCAAAACGCAGTTCCCCTTCAAAACCGACCACTTCTTTGATGGTCAAAGCCAGATCTTTGATGCTGATATCCTCCCCTACCCCAACGTTGACAAACTGCTTGCCATCATAATTTTCGAGGAGAAAGACACATGCCTCAGCCAGATCATCTACGTGCATGAATTCACGTAGCGGACTCCCATCACCCCAAATTTCCACTGACTCTGCGCCATTGGCTTTGGCTTCGTGAAATTTACGAATCAAAGCAGGCAGAACATGGGAATTTTTGAGGTCATAATTGTCATTGGGGCCATAGAGATTGGTCGGCATCGCGGAAATGAAATTCGCGCCATACTGGTCCCGATAGGCTTCACACAATTTGATCCCACTGATCTTGGCAATGGCATAAGGCTCATTGGTTGGCTCCAAAGACCCTGTCAGTAGCGCATCTTCCCGCAGCGGCTGTTCTGCCAGTTTGGGATAAATGCAGGAGCTTCCCAAGAACAACAATTTGTCGACGCCATTGAGATGCGCTTGATGAATCACATTCATCTCGATGGCAAGATTGTCATAGAGAAACTCTGCCCGGTAGACATTATTGGCATGGATACCACCAACTTTTGCAGCAGCCAACACCACATAATCAGGCTTCTCGGTTTCAAAAAATGCTTTGACGGCTGCCTGATCGCGTAAGTCCAATTCAGACGAACGACGAAGCACGATGTTGTCAAAGCCTTTGGCCTGCAAGTTTCGAACAATGGCCGAGCCTACCATTCCACGGTGGCCGGCCACATATATCTTAGCGGTCTTGTTCATGTAATACCTTCTTCTTTGCAGCGGCAAGGTCATGAGTCATCATGATCTCCACCAATTCATCAATGTCAACTTTTGGCACCCAGCCCAATTGTTCTTTGGCTTTGGTCGCATCGCCAATCAGGAGTTCAACCTCTGCCGGACGGAAGTATTTGGGATCAACCTCCACAATCAATTTACCGGTTTTGGCATCGTATCCTTTTTCCTCTACGCCTTCGCCTTTCCACACAATGTCAAAACCAGCATGCGTCGCTGCCATTTCTACGAATTGACGTACGGTATACATCTTTCCTGTAGCAATGACGAAGTCTTCAGGCTTATCCTGCTGCAACATCAGCCACATGGCTTCTACATATTCTTTGGCGTAGCCCCAGTCGCGTTGCGCATCCATGTTGCCCAGCTTAAGGGTATCCTGGAGCCCGACTGCAATCTCCGCCATGATGGTGGTGATTTTACGGGTTACAAACGTTTTGCCACGACGCTCCGATTCGTGGTTAAACAGAATCCCATTGCAGGCATACAAATCGTATGACTCCCGGAAGTTTTTGGTAATCCAAAAACCATAGAGTTTGGCAACGCCATATGGACTCCGTGGGTAG
>JBCBZF010000095.1:0-10580 GCA_039815525.1 Bacteroidota bacterium
AATGCTGTCGAAGTCGTTGGCGAAAATTTTGCCAAAAAATTTAGAATTACTAAATTTATCAACAAATCTGTCATATGACGCGTCTGCTTATATCCTTGCTGTATACCCAACTGGCACTTCAGGCAGATCAATTCAAAGATTTCGCATCTTATCTGGATGGCGCCATTGACATGCTGGACCCGGATACTGCACCTGGTGCGGTGTGGATTCATGAAAACCGATTGTTCCTGGATCAGCTAAGGGCTGCATCACGCAAAGCCCAGATTGCGTTGGACCGACAGGACAAGGACATGAATCTGGCCCTGATCCATGGGTATCATCTCACGGTTGAAGCCACCATTGCCAAGGCAATTCGCTCTCAACAAGAAATTTTGCTGACCGTCATTTCTGACAACCATTTGTATGTGCATCTGCATGTGCGTGAACTACGGATACAGCTGCAAACACTGCTACACGCCATTGACCTCATCATAGATGCGCCGTTTCTGATCGATCCTTCCGCCCGCAAGCATCCAAGATTTTTTGAAAACTAAGCATGAAACAGGCTCCAGAACTTCCTTTTGCCCACATCTCCACACGTTTTTCATGCGAATTGGGAGACAGTTTGAAGTTGGCAGGACAATACGTACTGGACACCGTTCCGAGTGAATGGGACGAGCGTTTCCTCTTACAATTGGAACATTTTCTCCAAAAGCTTTCAGTCATGGCCTTCCGCGAGTCCTGGGAACAACAACTGGATCGGATCTTGTCTGAAGCGCTGTGTCAGGCTGCCGCAGTGAGTTACCAGGTCAAAAACATTCCACCCAATCAACGGGATGAGCACTTTTACCAACAAACCCGCAAAATGGGCAAGGTGCTCTGTTTGGTCAATGATTTTTTCGGGCAGTCAAATGAGCCTGGTGCCTAGCTGGAGTAGTTTCATTGTTATGCTTCGTTGACCCTTCATTTCGATGTTCACCCCTCCCTTTCTCAATCCTCCCTTCAGCCTCCTCAATCATTTTACGCTTTTCCAGGAAAAGACAATTTTTCCAATAACGCCTCTTTCTTGTAGCGAGAAACAGGGACTTCATCTGCATTGGTCATGGTCAGAGAACCACCCGTTCCTCGCTGGTAGCGGGCAATTTTGGCCAAGCAGACAGTATGCGATTGATGAACCCGAAAGAATTGCTGGGGGGACAAAAGCTGTTCGGCTTCCTTGATACTTTTACTGATGACAATTGGTGCACGCTCATCAAACATGAAGGTGGTGTAGTTTTTATCTGCTTCCAGGCGGACGATTTCTGCCACATTGACCAGATGAATACCTTCCAAGGTAGACAAGGCAATTCGATCCGGGTATTGGGAGCTAGCGGGCTGGATATTCTGCATCAACAGACTCAGCTGATCCACCAAACGGCTTGGTTGCTGACGCGACTGGAACTTTTGTACACTCCGGACCAATTCTTCTTCATCAATCGGTTTGAGCAGATAGTCAAAAGCGCTCACTTTAAACGCACGAATCGCAAAGGCGTCATAAGCGGTAGTAAAAATGACCTCAAAGGGTGGCATAGGCCACAATGTCAAAAAATCAAAGCCGCTCATCTCCGGCATATCTATGTCCAGAAAGCACAGCTTCACCTGATTCTCCTGAAGCCACTCAAAAGCGAGTCGTGGATTGATAAACTGTCCCACAATCTCTATCTCAGGGCAAAACTCCCGCAGCTGCCAGCTCAGCGTGTCAACTGCCAACTGCTCATCGTCAATGATAATGGCTTGGATCATGGTTCAGAAGTTGGGATGAATGGGAATGCTGATGCGTATGCGGGTACCGACCGACTGTTCATCCGTATCGCGCAGATCGTCAATTTGCAGGCTGCCTTTACGTCCATCAACCAGGTAGTTGTCGATTCTGGCCCGACAAATGGCCGTACCATGCGAGTGGTGTTTGCTTGTTTCAGAAGGGTCTTGCCGCCCGACGCCATTGTCCTCCACGGTCAGATTCAGCCAGGGGCCAGTTTGCCGAATGGCAATCAACAGTTGATTGCTCCGCGGATTGTTTTTAAACCCATGCCAAATGGCATTTTCCACAAAAGGCTGCAACAATGCCGGCAGAACCAACTGATCATCCGCCTGCAAGCTTTCATCAACTGATATCTCATAGCGAAAGCCATCCCGAAAGCGCAGTTGTTCCAATTTGATGTACATCTCCAGAGTCTCCAACTCACGGCCCAGACTGATCAGTTTGCTACGGCTGTTGTCGAGCATATTGCGAACGAGTTTCGAGAATTTAGAAATGTAAACCGCTGCCTCTTTATCGCGTTGATTGACAATCAACCCCTTGATGCTGTTGAGAGCATTAAAGATAAAATGCGGATTGACCTGCGCCCGGAAAGCAGCGCTTTCCACTTCACTGATTTGTTGCATTAGTGTCCGTTCCTGTTCCAACTTCTGTTGTTCCAGATCCAATTTTTCTTTTCGCTTCCGCACATACAGAATTGTAAACAAAGCCGTTAATAGAGCGATCAGCAGAGACAGCAGAGCCGCCCACTGATTGCGGGTAGAACGAATGCTCTCTTTGGCCAGTCGGACTTCGGTTTCTTTTTTCAGAAGATCAAAGCGGACCGCCTGGGACTGGGCCAATTTTTGGTTGCGGTCTTCCAGAAACTTATTGCGGATCTCATTGGCTTTTCGCAGGCTGATCAGGGCTTCGTAAAACATGCCTTTTTCCACCAAAACAGTGGTATAAGCCTGATAGAGGTCATACTGTTTATCTGGAATATTGCGGATCACTTCTTCATTGAGTAGCGCCTCAATCTCTTCCAGACTTTGATCACGTGGATTGACTTTGATTTCCAAACTCCGGGCGATATAGTACTCTATCGCATCTCCATTGGCCTGTGCCTGACGGGCGGTCTTCTGAAAAGCCCTGATGGCACCAAGTGTATCTTGTTCCGCCAAGGCAATTTGTCCCTGCAAACGATAGAGATACTGGATGTTGTTCTGATCAGATGCATTGGCAAAACATTCAGCGGCCTGCTTTGCACATATATGAGCAGAGTCAATTTGCAGAGAGAACAAATAGGAATTGCCCATACTGGTCATGAGTACGCAAGCCTGAGCAGCATCTTCCTGGCTCACATAGCGAAGTGCTTCACGATAATTTTGGCGGGCACTAGCATGATCAAAGTATAAATCATTCATGGACCCAACCGCCCGTAGAGAAGAGCTCAAGGCAGAAGAATCCTGTCGCTCATACACAATCCGATATGAGCTATCGAGATAGGTCAGACACAATTGATAGGCGGCTTTGTTACGGTATTCAAGGCCAATGTTGAAGTATAAATTGGCCAGTTCGGTACTGTCCTGACTTTCCCGGGCCAAATGCAGGCCCTGTTGATACACCAGAATGGCAGAATCCACTTTCCCCATGGTCGATAGATTCTGGCCGAGACTGTTATGGGCCTCAATGCGTTTGGATTGGGGAAAAATCTCTGGCATACTGGCCAGGGCTTTGCGCATATAACGCGTACTCTCTAGGATGTTTTCATCATAATACCACGCATCACTGAGGATCATATACAATTGTGTACTGTCAGAAGCAGTGCGAACCTGATGATGTTGAAAAAGTTGGTCTACTTGCGCAATGGCTTGCTGTGGTTGGGTTTCCAATAATTGGTACAAGCCGTCGATCAGATTCGATTCGACGGCTTGGGCCTGTATCAAGTGAGGACATGCACAGACAAAGACAATCAACAAACGGATAAAGTTGTGGCTACGCATTGATGGTAGTTCGACGAAGTACGATAAAGTAAAAACTTTCCGTCAGACCTACCAGACCAAGAATGATCAAAGTACCCCAGCCGCTTGCGATGCCTTTGCCATGTGCAGTCCTTCAGGGATTTGCCAAAGCTTCTACTGCGGCTACTTCGACATCCCAGTTGGGGCAGCCATTGCAATGACTGTCGAAGCGCAGTTTGGTCCAGCCTCCATTGGTGTAATCACTGATCCAATTGAAGGTGGTTACGGGAACCTGGCCATCACCATCTCCATCCGGGAAGATGGCCCAGGCGGATAGTTTCCGATATTTTTGTCCGGTAAGTGAATAGGAACCTTCTTTCCAATCAATACCATACAGACCGACGATGATGGGTTTCTTTCTGATCTCCTGTTCAAAAGCGGTGGTCAACTCCGCAATCAGATTCTGTTTATTGCCGCCACGCCATTCGTCTTTGGGTAGAGGTGGCGCATAGCGAAAGGCCAGCTTTTGCTTATCCGCAGCGGTTAGCTCAATGGAAAACTCGCCGCCGGCGATGAGTTTGGTTTTTCGCTCCCCATCCAATGACAAGCCTTTCACTTCCATGCGAATCTGATGGGTTCCGGGAGCCTGCTCCAACAGCGCCAGGACAAAAGCCCGCGCTGGAATATTGCGGTTGCCAAACTTTAGCTCTTCGTCATCCTCGCGAGGCAATACATAGTGTTTCCAGCAGGTCCATTGAAAGAAAGTCTCATCCGTTTCCATCTGCTCCGTGTAATAAGTCTTCTTTCCATCGGGAATATGCCGGTACATCCCAAAGCTCTTTTTGTGCTGTACCTTTTCTCCATTGATATACAAATCATACAGTAGAATCGCACCGGCTTGTTCTCTTAAGCCACCGTAGCGGAGATTTGATAAAGATTTATCCGCATAGACACGCGCATAAATCGGCTGCCCACTTTTGAATGCGGTCTGAAACTGGCTGGGATTTTCGCTACGAAAAGCAATCGGACCAGGAGAAGTGGCAAATACGATCTGGTTGACGTACTGACGATGGATAGGAGAGGTCATGCCCTGATCCTGGGCAATGACAAGCGTGAGGAAACATGAAACCAAAGAGAAAAGGGACAGACGTTTCATTGGGCTGCGGTCTTAGGTGTGTAAGCGTTGATGAGAGGCGAAAAAGTGTAAGCTGAACAGCAATCGCAAGCCCGATGAATATCTGGCATGGATGAATGAATATTTGGCAGAGAATAAGCCAAACCACCCGATAGGTGGCCTGACTTTCTCTCTATCCGAATCCAATTTATTCAACCGCTTTACAGGCAATTTCAGATTTGTCCGATTTAAAATATACCAGTCCGGCTTCCTCGTCAGTGGCGTAGACCGGATCGCGGTCTCCCACCACAATTTTATCCATCAACTTGCCACTTTCCTTGTCGACTCGCGCCAGGCCAAAGCCTTTGGCGTCGGTATCCTTGAATTTTGTGCTGATATACATATAATTGCTGCTCTGACTGGTGGCAGAACCTCCCGATTCCATCACGGCCGGGGTATAGCTGTAATATTGGTAGCGCCCGAGCGCATTGGCATTTTGCTGCCCAATACGTTGGCTATTGGCTGTAGCCGCCGCCGCTACTGCAGCCAGGGCGATGTTTTGCGTAATGGTTAGCAGGCTTGAACCAGGTGCTTTAAAGTAGTGCTGATACAGGATTTTGCCATTTGATTTGTCAATGCCTACCACATTTTGCTGACCACTCAGTACAATCTGATCTCCCAGAATCTGCATCTTGCTAAAAACCTCACCCCCTTCAAATTTGATTTTATCCGTCAAATCAGTGCTTTTCCCCTGCGCAACATCCACTTTGACCAGATACTTTTTCGAAACCGTATAAAAATCATTGCCTTCCTGCAAAATCAAGGCTTCATCTGCGCCTTTAACTTTCAAGGGTTTTTTCCATTTCGCGGCACCACTTTTGGCGTCAATCAACTGAAGCCCCGCAAGCGTCAGTACCAAAACACCTTGATCCGTAACATACAGATCGCGCACCTTGCCAATGCGATTGGCCTTGGGGTCCCATTTCGCCTGACCGCTGGTAGCATCGACCGCAATCAACATATCCCGAAAAGGGAAATACAAAGTCTTGCTGGCTGGATCCATTTTCATTACCCCAAAGCCAGTATGCGGCATACTGGGTAGATCACTCTTGTCTTTGCTTGGCTTTCTCAGTTTGTAAGGAGAAAAATCAAAGCTCCATTTGGCTTTCCCGGTCTGAAAATCGAACTCCGACAACTGACCAAGGCCCAGGTGCATGATCCCGGAGGTTGAGGATGTGTACACAATGGGCTGATTCGCAGCAAAGGTAACGGTGAGGGAAGCAGATTTACTGGTCGAAATCCCATAGGGCGCATTATGCGCCAACTCATACAACTTCTGGTTGGTGTTGATGTCCCAGGCTTCAATGTTTTGGCCGGTGTTGACATGAATCTGATTGGCGCCGTGTACCACATAGCAACCAAACACATTGGCACCTTTGACCTCAGAGTCTGCATATTCTTTCCCCGTCAGAACATTGATCACACGATTACGTGCAAGGAGTCCTTTGTCAGAAACAAAAATGAGTTCACTACCGGAAAGGACTTCTACCCGGTTTTCCTCCACTTTGCGCAGTTTTTCGTTCTGCCAGAGAATATTGCCCTCTTTGTCGATGCCATAGAGTGCATCATCAGTCCCCACGATGGCAACACCTGCCTCCGTCATTTTGATCAGGTTCACTTGTTTGGGAAAGGACTTGGTCCATGTTTGGGCTGTTCCCAATAAAGGCAGCAGAATGATCAACAAAAATTGAATGGCCGTTTTCATAACAATGGTCTTTGGATTCTTTGTGAATAGATGATTGAATGACACAAAGCTATCCTGCTGACCAGCGGGCCAGTATCCGTTGGGATCGGTATTTTAAAGCGGATGGCATCCGGGGAAATACGGATGTTCTGGGGCGGGATGAGAGTAGCGAGGAGCGAGGCGAAATAAGCTTAGCCAAAACTCGCTCCCCGCACCTCTTGGCTCGCTCCTTCCTTACACCAACTGATGCTCAAAAGCATAGCGCATCAAGCCGACGACCGAACGGGATTCGGTTTTTTGGAGCATGTGTTTGCGATGGGTTTCGACGGTCCGTGGACTCACAGAGAGGATGCTGGCAATTTCGTTGGTGGAGTTTTCCTGGGCAATCAATTGTAGGATCTCCTGCTCACGGGGACTGAGTCGGGCGGCCCCTTTGGGCGTTTGTTTGGGTTGGGGGGCGTGCCGTTGCATGAGGAGTTGCAGAATTTCGCGGCTGTAGAACGTCCCGCCACCAATGATTTTTTCAATGGCCTGAAGCAACTCTTTTTTTCCTGTGTTTTTTAGAATAAAGCCTTCAGCACCACACATAAAAATCTCATTGGCCACCTGTGGCTCTTTGTACATGCTCAGGACCAGTATCTTCACTTCCGGTTTTTCATCTTTCAGCTTTTTCGTCAAAGCCAATCCATCCATTCGTGGCATTTGGATATCGGTGATGAGCAGATCAACACTTTTTTCATCCAACAGATTCAATGCTTCAATCCCATCATTGGCTTCACCAACGATCTCTATATGCTGTGCTTTGCGCAGGAGTGCCTTGATGCCATCAATCACAATCTGATGGTCATCTACAATGAGCAGGCGAATTGGCGTGTGTGGTCCCATGTCGAAAAATTACACATTACAATGCAGGAATCTCAATTAGGACGCTTGTCCCTTTACCGGGGACACCTTCCACAAGTAAATCCCCATCCAGTAAGTCTACCCGAGCAGCGATATTTTGCCAGCCCAACCCTTTGCTGGTAGAAATCTGAGCAGGATCGATGCCTTTGCCATCATCTGAGATGGTGAGTTGCAGCACTTGCTGGACCCGGACCAATTTCAGCTGGATGTTCCTGGCTTCTGCATGTTTGATCATATTGTTGATGACCTCCTGAACCACGCGGTACAAATTGAAAGCAGTCGATTCTGGCAGTGCGCCAATCCCATCTCCCAGTTCAAGTTGGACCAGCAGACGACCGGCAGCGTTGATGCTGTCACGCAAATCTTCCAGAGCCGGAATCAGTCCGCCCCGGCTGAGGGCTGATGGCATCATATTGTGTGAGATGCTGCGAACTTCTTCACAGGCATGATCAATCAATTTTAAACCACTGGCATACACTTCCTGATCATCAGAATCCGCTTCATCGACCAGATCATCCAGGCTGGCGACGTTCATCCGCGCAGTTGACAGCAATTGTCCCAGACCATCATGCAATTCCGCAGCAATACGTTTTCGTTCCTTTTCAGCGGCATCCAACACTGCCACAAAGCCTTCTTTGCGTTCTTGCGCCACCGCTTGTTCCAATTTGACTTGTTGACTTAAACGATAACGTGTATACATCAGGCCAAAAATCACCAGCAACAGCAGCAGGCCAATACCAGCCGTCCAGGCAATCTGCTTCTTTTCAGCTTGCTCCTGTTCAAGACGTTCTGCCTGAAATGCCAGCTTCCGGTCCTGCTCCGCGGTTTTATATTTCGTCTCCATTTCCGCCAACTGTCGGGTACGCGTCTCCCGGAAAAGCGTATCCTGAACGGTAGTGATTTCACGCTGAATCCTGAGGGCTCCGGCAAGCTTGCCTTGTTGCTCATACGCTTGTGTAAGCATGCGACCAGCCTCTGTCTGTCTTTGTTTGAGGGAAAGTGAATCGGCCAACTGATAGGCCATTTCCAGATCTGAAATTGCCAGAACAAACTGCTTTTGCCGAAGAGCCATTTCCCCCAGATTGATATAAGAGGACAGTAAGCCATCCTGATCGCCATTGCTTTTTTGAAGCGGAAGATTTTCGCGGAAATACCTGCTGGCAAGACGAAGATTTCCGGCATCCATCTCAATGATGCCAAGAGAATTCAAGGCCCGGCTCAAACCATATTGGTTCCCGAGCTGATCAAAACCATCGCGCGCAAGACTGAGATAATGACGGGCAGAATCATCTTTGAATAAATTGAGATAAGCAGTTCCCACACCCAGATCTGATTCAGCGATCGGGGCAGCCAGCTCAAGGCTGGTCCGAATTTTTTTTCCGCGCTGAAAATATGACAGTGATTGATCGTATTCGCCCATGCTTTCATATACCATCCCAAGATTGTGGTAGGCATTGGCTTCGCTGCTTTGGTTGTTGACTTGCTGGTTGAATAACAAAGACTGCTGAAAAGAGGCAATGGCAAGCGGATACTCTCCCAATGCGTTGTTGGCCAGTCCCCGAATGTTGTATACGTTTCCGAAAGAAGTAGCAAGGGTCAAACTATCACCTTTGCAGCTTTGGTAGGCCTGCAATGCACTATCACAAAACAGAAGCGCCTCAGCATGTCTGGTTTGCACATAGCTTCCCACGCTTTTGTAATAAAATGCACGGGCAACGCCCCATGGAAAATTCTTCTGACGTGAAAAATGAAGCACCGAATCCGTCAGTTGCTGAAAGGCATCTGCTTGTCGGTACAGATTCGACCAGGCCTGCTTAAACAGTGTATCTGCCATGACAGAGTCAGCCCTTGGTACGGCCTGTGCCAGCAGTTCGGGAAGGAAAAAAGAAGTGAGCAGTAGGAGAAAAAGGGCCTTTTTCATCGGTGAATCCGAGATACTTACAAAAGAGTAAGATACGGATTTTGGTTAAAGTGGCAGATCACCGTAAAATCTACTGACGCTAGAAAAACCCAAAGAAAAAGATACCGACATAGGCGGCAAATGCCGAAAGCGCCAGGCCAGCCAGCAGCATACCCAATTCCTGATTCAGCTCTCGGGATTTGACCAACCAGGCAATCAGGCCGATCAAAGCGATGGCCCCCGCAAAGAGACCAATCCACATCAGAGATAGATACATGGTCAGGAGTACGCCGACCAGTTCTGTAGAAAGTAAAGAGAAAGTCAGCCCCCCAATGGTGCCCACGATCCGGAAGCCCCAAAAGGAAATGCTGCCCAGGATGAGTGAAAACAGTCCCAATATGCGCAGGTTGTTGCGGGGGCGGTCATTGGTGATTCTCTGCTCATGCTTCGCATGACCATAAAAAGCCTGCACTTCATCTCCAGCTTGTACCCTAAGGATGACGGAATCCCTTTGCCCGGCAAAACTTTGTATGGGCAACAAGAGGAAAAAAGTGATGATTAAAACGACCGACCGGATCATGATTGTGTGAGTTTTGATTAGATCAAGAAAATCAAACGCAGTAACAAGACGTGCATGGCTATGACAAACGTTGTGATCAGCATTCTTTTTTCCATCTCAGGGGCAGTGTCTTTGTCATAAAATATCAGGCCCATCAGTCCAAGAAACAGTGCAATCCCAGCCGCAATGGCTGCATAATCAAAAAAGAGAAAGGCTTGTATCAACAATCCCTCTAGAAATCCGATGGTCGCGAGGAACACAACCACATAGTAGAAGAATAACAGGCTTAACAGCAAGCCTACTCCCGCCAATACCAAAGCGAGGATGCTCCAGAATGAAAGGGGGCGTGCCTTTTTTGCGACCTGGGATGAGCGTGGCAGCACACCGGAATAGAATACTGCTTCTTCCATCAAGCCTTCTTGTCCAGCGTAGGCTGATCGCTGACTGGCATATCCCAGAGGTGGAAAAAACAGACCAATGAAAAACAGGATCAGAGAGAATTGTTTCATGCCTTGTGTGCTTGCTGTAAAAGGAAGCTAGCATTTTTTTATCAAAAAAAACCAGCCCATACAGCTCTTAAGGGCTCATTTTACAAAAAATATGAAAAATCTTCTCTACTCTGTAAGGGTAGATGAAAAGGGCC
>JBCBZF010000281.1:0-7142 GCA_039815525.1 Bacteroidota bacterium
GGTAACGTGTTTACGGGGTGGTAACTTGCAGCTAGGGGTATGTAGGTCTCCGTTGTAAACAAACCTGAAGATGGGTCCAGGCATTATATGCGGATTGCCGTTTTGGGTCATCGTTCCACCCAGTTTTTGACCAAATACCTGCGGCAAGCTGGGCTCGTGAATGGCCTCAAATTAGAGATCTATGAAGCCGATTATGATCAGGTTGACCTGGAAATTCTCAATCCACAATCCGGACTCTATGAATCTCAGGCGGATGCCATTTTCATCATTCATTCAGAAAGAAAATTGCGGAACCAGTTTTATGCCTTGGAAGGGGAACAAAAAAGAAACTTTGCGCAAGAAATCCTGACAATCTATGAACAACAAGTAGAACAGATCATCGCGCAACACTCAGCCCAAATCATCTTCACCAATCTAGAAATCCTTCCAGATGCCATCTTCGGCCATTTTGCCAATCAGACCTCAACCGCATTTCTGAACCAACTCCGACGCATCAATGTAGGGCTCATGGATTTGGCTGAAAAGCATTCGGCTGTCCATATTCTGGACGTGGCGAGCATTGCCTCCCAACTCGGTGCAGAACAGTTTGCTGATCCCTCTCTGCTCATCAATGCCGATGTTCCCTATTCCCGCGACACCGAAGCCAAAATCGCCTGGGACTGTGTGCAGATTCTCAATGTCATGAAAGGGTGTTTGCGGAAATGTCTCATCCTTGATCTGGACAATACACTCTGGGGTGGGGTGATAGGTGATGACGGTCTCGAAGGCATTCAGCTTGGAAATCTTGGCATCGGCAAAGCTTTCACAGATGTGCAGAAATGGGTTAAACAACTCCAAGAGCGCGGCATCATTCTCGCCATTTGCAGCAAAAATACCGAATCCATTGCCAAAGAAGCTTTTGAAAAGCATCCCGACATGGTGTTAGGACTAGAAGACATTGCTGTCTTTGTCGCCAATTGGTCCAACAAAGCCGACAACCTGCGCCATATTCAACAGGTCCTCAACATTGGCTTCGATAGCATGGTTTTCCTTGATGACAATCCTGCCGAGCGCGAACTAATCCGCCTAAGCCTGCCCGACATATTGGTCCCGGAATTGCCTACCGATCCGGCTCGCTATCTTCCTTTTCTTAGCAGTCTGAATCTTTTCGAAACCCTTTCTTATTCTGCCAATGATCAGGCCCGTACCCGTCAATATCAGGAAGAAGCCAAAAGACGCAGCCAGCAGCAAGCTTTCACCAATATGGATGACTTTCTGTCTTCCCTGGAAATGAAAGCCCACATCACGCCCTTTCAGGACCAGCAGATTCCCCGCATCGCCCAGCTCACCCAACGCTCCAACCAATTCAACCTTCGCACCATCCGATACAGCGAATCCGACATCAAAGCCATTCAGCAAAGCGATGAGTACCTCACTTACGCTGTCAGTCTGCAAGACAAATTCGGGGATTATGGCCTCATCAGTGTCCTCATCCTCAAAAAAGAAAGCGCCACCAGGCTGTTTATCGACACCTGGCTCATGAGTTGCCGGGTCTTAAAGCGTGGTGTGGAAAAACATGTCTTAAATCATTTGGCATCGGACGCTCATACGTTAGGCTTTCAGGAAATGGTTGGGGAATATCTGCCGACAGCAAAGAATCAGATTGTGGCGGAGCATTATGCAGAATTAGCCTTCACCTCTTTATCTAAAAACAAATGGCATCTAAGCCTCACCAACTGGCAACACATTCCTCATTATATCCAGTAGATACGTCGATTCATCGCGTCTCCCAAAAGGCGTGCTCAAAATATCTTCAATACCCAAACGCCTCAAACACAAACCCCATCCGCTCCTGAATCCGCCTCTTCATGTCCTCAGAAAGGGGCGCATATCGATTCTGCTGATAGGTCCGAATCGAATCCAGATACACCTGAAGCTGCCCTTCGTCCAGCTTGGCATCACCTAAAAATCCATAAATCTTCCGAACTGCCGCCACTGGATCAGCCTTTAGCTCCGCAAAACCCAATACCAGCAAACGATCAGTCGGAATCAAAGCCTTATCCGTCAGCCAACGACGATGCATATCCTCATACATGTCCAAAATACTCTCATCTCGCTGACGTTTCATCTCCGACAAATCCTGAAAAGCAGCCATCTCAAACCAGGCATCATACAAATGCTGCGTCGAACGGATACAATCAAAAGGATGGCGATGAATGTGAACAAAACGTGCATCCGGGTACATCTCCAACAGCAAGGGAATTCTACTGGTATTGGCAGGAGATTTCAGGACCAAAGCTTGGGCATTGCCATGCTTTGCCACAATCTTCCGCAGAAATGAGCGATGCGCCTTTTCCCAATCTACCAGATCTTGCTCCGTAGCCTCCGCAAAAGAAACATGGGTTTGGTAGCGGGCCTGATCCTTGGGGAAATGAATCGCCAGATACGAAGACGGTGCCCCCAAAGACGCCAAACCAATTTCCTCCTCCTGCACACTGTCCATCGTCATTTTCATATTGTCCATCAACCGCTTTCCCGGTCCGGCTTTGTCCAGCAAAGGTGCCAGCCAGGATTCGGACAGCAGAAAATTATGTGGAAAAGCAGCTTGAAAAGTATTTGGCGCATGATAAGCGCCATCGACGGTCATCAGATTGTGCAGGTGAGTGGTTCCGCTGCGCCAGTGGCCGAGGATAAAAACGGGTTTGATTGGATCGTCCGAATGTCTGCGAAAACGTTCTGGCAAGCTGAGAAGGGTGTTAAAAAGCGCAAACAGAAAATGCAGGATCAATGATGGTATTGCCCGCCAATTGACCTGAAAACGATGCTGCCAGAGCAGGCGCAAGAAAGTGGGAAGATCCGCCCCGTATAAAAAGGAAATTTTCATGCTGTCTGGTTGTGGTGAATGTGTATTTTACGGGAGGAACCAATAGGGTCTATTAATCGGACAGAAACAGTGCGCGAAGGCTTGGCCAAAAAGCGGGGGAGGCGTTGGACTAAAGAGGTTGACAGCATTTTTTAGCCTTGATTTTTGGTTCTTTTCATCAAAGGAAAAGAACGAGTGTAGAGTGGATGTATAGAGAAATAAAGTAAAACATTATGGCAAACTCATGTTTTGATTGCTATATCTCTCCATCATCCCGATCAATTGTGGAATCGTCAACTGCCCGCCCGTACTGAGCACCTCGCTCATGAAAGCACTTTCTGATCCATCGAAGTATACATCTATCACTTCTGAGACCATGCTGAGCAGATTCAGCGAGTCTCCACCCAAACCCTGAAAACGGCTATCAGCATCAATGTCGCTTTTGTCACATTCGAGGATGTCCGCCCATATTTCCTGCAGATCCAATTCCAGGGAACTTTGTAAAGGCTTCAGTTCTCTGTCTGTTTTCTCTGTTTCTGGCTCAGCTTTTCTCCAAAAATCCGCCAACTGACTGATGAGCTTTTCCACCTCCATATGTTTCGGAACCGCAATGGCAATACGACTGCCCGCTTCATGATGCAGTGCGACCAGACAGAATGGTGCCATCGGCACGAAAACTGGTAGTGAAACAATGTCTTGCGCCTCAAAAGTTGGGGTGGAAACATCCGCAAGACGCATTGTCCCATTATCTGATAGAAAGCCACTCATCGGGAAGCGATTCTTTTTGGCAGCTTGCCGAATGGTCAAACGCATCAGTTGTCGCACGACCCTTTTCGGAGCAAGCGTCCCAAAAGCCGCAAAACGTTCAGCAGCTAATTCGGCTTTGTTTGCCAGGGATTGCAGCAAATCAGCTTGTACTTCATTCCAATCCTGGCCAGGATCAGTATGCAGATAAATCGGCAGGCTCAAATTAGCAGCAGCAGCTGGTACACCTTCATGGCGACGAATGTCCACCGGAATCAACATGCGTACTGGCGCGTTCAGATGGCGGCTGAACCAAACTGCACTTTTAGCCAAAAGCGCTTGCAGTATTTTTTCTGAAGAAAAAACGGCAAAGCGGCACGACAAATCATTGCCCTCTCTCAAAGACAGACTGGCCTGATTGAGCAAGTAGCCTTCACGATATGGCGCATTCGTCCCTACCAGTTTTTTTCGGACTTCTTCGTCGGAGGGAAATCGGCTGTCTACTTCAATGCTTTCACCTCTCATGAATTGAAACAAGGCAGTCAAAATCAGTTGTGCACCTTTGGCATCGACAAGACGGTGGAGCACCCGGAAAACCAGGCCATCTGAAAACAAATGAAAACGCATGCCACCTTCGACTTTCGCATGAAAAAAGACATCATTCCAGTCCTTTGGAACAGGCTGATCATATTCTACCACCTTCGGCAGAGCCTCATCAAAATGCCAATGTCTATGTTCCATCCGCGCCCGCATGACAGGCAGCTGATCAGCGAGTCGCTGAATGGCATCTTGCAAATCAGTTGTTTCCAGGGTCCCTTTTCCTTTCACCACAAATTGCAGCGCAAAAGGTGGTGCCAATTCCTCCCCTATTTGGTACAGGCGTTCATTCAGGCTAATCTTCCGGTTTTGCATAAGAATCTTGACTGAGTTGAGAGGTAGAGGGTGGGAAAAAGGCGAGTAGAGCTGGCAAGATGATGAGATCAGCCAATAAGGCAGCCAAACTGCCAATCAACATGGAAAAACCAAGTACCCTGATTGCTTCCAAACCTGAAAGCGTTAGCACAGAAAAACTGATGCCCAATACCAGGGTAGTCATCAGGACCGGCCGGCCCGCTGTTCGAATCACCTGATCAAATCCTGCGGCACAATGCGTCCGATAACTGGCCAGCATGTGCATGGTATCATCAACCGCAATGCCAAAGGCAATGGAGAAAGCCACACTGTTTCCCGCCCGCAATTCAATCCCCAACAATCCATAGGCAGCGCCCAAAACCAACAAAGGAATCACATTGACCACTATCGAGATCAAGGCCACTTTTATCCCCCGGAAATACACCGCCAACAAAACAAATGTTACCACCAAAGCCGTGAACAAAGCATGCAGAATGCTGTTGGAAGTGTCCCGGGTATTTTTATCAGCCATGCGACTGAGGCCGGTATAATGAATGTCCAGCGCTCCCAGAATCGGATCAGCAGAGAGACTTTGCTGAAAAGCTTCGTGCTGTACGCTGCTGATGGCACTCCCCCGGTCTGGCATTAAACCAAAAAAACGGAAGCTTAGTCCGTCGTCAGCCTGGACGGCTAACCTGCTTTCTTCCATGAGATGAGGACCCAATAAAAATTCACTCTGGAAGTGATATCGAATGAGACTGTCCAGCTTGGAAAAGTTTGATAGAGGGATATCTGTTTCTGGTGTTTTTTTCTGAATAAAAATGGAAAGCGGACGTGTTCCGGCAAAGTTCTGATCAAAATGCTGAATGTTTCGGCTGATGTCTGAATCTTGCGGCACCCCAGAAATCAAATAGGCATTTGAGCGGATGGACTGTATGCCCCAAAGTGGAAGGCCCAACAGCATGACGAGGAAAAACCATTGCAGCTTTCGATTCTTATACAATCGAATCACCAATGTGATGCATTTCTCTATCAGCTTTTCCAGCCAGTTGTGTTCATTTTGAGCAGGGATTTCGATATGAGCAAAGAGAAAGATCGTCAGGAAAAAGGTGTAGATCACTCCAATCGCTACAAAGGCGCCAAACACCATGATGGCCTCAATTTCAGTGGTCATCAGGCTGGCGAAGCCGATGCTGGTCGTCAGTGAGGTAAGCAATAAGGGGGGTAAATGATATCGAATCCGTTGTTCGGGTTCTTTTGGTCCACTGCCCTTGACCAGATGGAGAATATCTGAAACTGAAATAATCAGCACCAGCGTTGGGACCAAGGTGGTAAAAAGATTCAGCTGAAAGCCCAGTCGACCCATGAGTCCAAAACTAAAGGCAATCGCCAACACTGGCACCAATAAGCTGATCAGCAACAGCCGAATCGACCCCAACATGCCGCCCAAAAATATCACGATGAGGATCAGCGTTGCCAGAAAGAGGTTAGCTGAGTCCTTTCGCATAAAATCTTCAAGCAGACTGGTGAAATAGATTTTACCAGCCAGATGAATCTCCGCTCCCTCAAAAATCGTCAGGGCTTGCTGGACTGCGGAAACCATCGCCCGGATCTCCGCTTTGTCTTTTGGTGTTTCGTGCTCGATCAGAATCGCGATGGATTGATGATCATCACTGACAAATAGCTTTCTGTGAGGAATTGCAGCGACAATCTCCTTCGACCAAATTCGCAGTCCCAACAGAAAATCATCCAGCCAGATTGCCTGCCGAATGCCTGTCATCTGCTCTACTGATTCCTTGAAGTGTCGAATACGACGGCGGAAAGCCGGAGAATACACATTGCGGCCGGGTGTGATGGAGACAAGAAAAAATTGATCATCATCACCAAAATGGGAGCGGTACTGCTGATAAATCTGCAGATCATCTCCTTCAGCAGAAAAATAATCATCCATTCGGTGGGACACCCGCAAATCCTGCATCCCACCAGCACACAATAAACTGGCCAGGACCAACAGACCCAGTATCCAACTTTTGTTTGTGAAAAGGTGATTCATGTAGAAAGAATACCCAAAACAACAGATTCCACGAAACGATTGAAAAAGGAAATATCAGGTTCAATTCAAATTTTTGGCAAAAAACCCCAAAGCACCCATCTTTTTTGGGCTTATCTTAGAAAAGCTGTGAAAATATGTCAAAATCCATCCGTCAGCTATACAGACCTATCCAGCCCAGTCTCCTGCATGCGCCGGAAGATCATGTTGTGTATGCAGAACATGTCCCCCATCCGGCTTTGGCGGAATGGATCTATTGCTTTTGGGAGTTGAAAAGCATGCAGCCTTTGCAAGAGGATTTTTGTTATCGGGTGGTCGTCGATGGCTGCATTGATATTTTGGTCGAATTATCACACCCACAGGACAATTTCATTACAGGCTTTTCTACTTCCTATGTTGAATTTCCGATCGGCCAGCAATTTCATTATCGGGGCATTCGCTTTTTGCCTGGTGCATTTCCGCTCATATTTGGCATCAGGGCGTCTGAACTCACCAATCAGTTTTTCTCGCTCCACGATGTGGTCCCGGATCTGGCAAAGTTGATCACTGACCAATTGCGTGCAGATCACAGTATGGCAGGCAGCATCGAACTGCTTGAGACATTTTTCCTAAAAA
>JBCBZF010000935.1:0-2915 GCA_039815525.1 Bacteroidota bacterium
GGTTGCCAATCAGGATGCCAATTGGGGAGAGGCTCTGATGCTTCGGGTTGGCATTCCAGAAAAATATACCTGGTTGCCTCTTGAGGTTCAAGCTTATCAAATAGGTAAGAATTTCTACAATGATAATGGAGAGATTCAAACTTTCTCCAATCCCGAAATTCAGGCCGCCACTCTCGGTCCCAATCAGGTTGGACAGCCAGCAGCGGGTGGAGCCCTGGCCCAGGTAGGACAATTGGTCCACAATCGCCGTGGGATCAATATCAAGACACAAAAGCAAGTCGGTCCGATTCGCCTGCAATTGGGCTGGGGCATAGCACAAGAACTGGATCCATTGTCTTCTACCCTATCCTATGTCCACCAGGTAAATGGATTGGCAATGAGCCGTATCTACAATCCATTCCCAGCCGGTGCAACCGGCCCCACCATTGTTGGGCCCTACAGTCGGGTCGTTACCTTTTTTCGTGGCGCCTATGAAGTGGTCCAGTTGACAGACAACGACCCATTTACCCTTCAGGCTGTTAACCGCAAACACTTTCAATCCATCGATATTCAGGCCAAATACCGAACGGAATTGGCCAAGCGTCCATTGTATGTCTTTTATCTGGGTTCGTACATGGCAGCCTCTGCCAATAGTCAGTTGTTCCCAGGGTTTTATGAGGACACCTATGTACAGGCACGCTATCACGAACTGGATGTCTACTACGAACTCTTTCCACGCTTTATCCTGGCAGGATATATGGGTCTGGAATACATTCGTGGGGGACGATTTTCTGACTTTGACGTGGAAAGTGCCCAACCTCGCAACCAGTTTGGGCGCGCCTATGCTTTTGGATTTGATTGGACGGTAGCCAAAAACGCTGCCTTTTACGTCCGTCAACGCTTCATGAGATTTGAAGACAAAAGCTTTGCCCTTGATCAGTATCAGGGCCATGAAACCACCATCGAATTGAAAGTATTTTTCTAACGCTCAGACCATGCGCTCCATTAAATATTACCAAATTATCTTTATCTGTTGCCTGACTGTATTGGGTCTGGGCGGACAGCAAGCCATGGCCCAAACCGAGACGCCGTCCAATGTTCGGATCAACGGCCTGGGTCGTACCATTATCGAGAATACTGCCCTGAATGGAAATGTCGGGGATGCTGATACCACTACTGCCAACAATCTGTTGGATGGATCTTTTCTGCTTGACCTCCAGGTCAATGCCCGTCCCAACCAGAATACCGAAGTCCAGACCATTTTGCGTCTTCGCAATGAGTTTGGGGGGTTCTTCGGCGCTGGCATGACCATCGAAGTAAGGGAATTGTATGCACGGGGTGTGGTGGCAGATATTTTCCGCTACCATGTCGGAGATCTGGACATGAAGATGAGTCCATTTACCTTCTATCAACACGATGCTGAAGGCGTCGTCAACGAAGCTGAGATTTTCAAAGCCCGCCGTCAGGTGGTCGACTATGAGCAGTTTTATCAGGGGGATGGCAAACGCCGGATGCAGGGCGGAAATTTTGACCTGGGTCTGCGGGCAGGAAGCATCTTTCCCGAAGTCAACCTCAACGGTTTTTTCACCCGGGTAAGGGGTACTGATTTTTTCAGTTTACCGACCCGCTTCGTCGCAGGTGGTAGTGCTGAATTGATCACCACTGATTATGGATTGCTGCGCGGCAATTATGTCAATACCTATGATGCGATTTCTATCGGCAATTTTGACAATGGGATCCGCAATCCCGTCATGAGTGTTGAGGCAGAAGTCCACCTTTTGAAAAAAGACAAACTCCGCCTCAATTTTGAAGGAGAAATTTGTCAATCCCGTATCCGTGAGACCCAGGAAACCGATGCTTTTGACAAAGAAGACAGCTTTGCAGAAGGCCTTTTTGCCCTGGCACTACCAGAAAACCAGGTTCGTTTTACCCTGGGCTTCCGGGATGTCGGGCCTGATTTCTTTGCCATGGGTGCACAGAGTAAGCGCATCGACTTTGACCGGGACCGTCGGGTTTTCAACCGTTTTGGCAATGATCGCCGTCTGCGTCAGCCGGGCCTGTTTGATCTCAATCGTGATCAGGGACTCTACACCTTTTCCCTTTCTGATGTGTTGATGCCCTACGACCCACGCTATAGCAACACCATGCCCTACGGCCAGGCGACTCCTAACCGTCGTGGCTTGTTCTTTGGGGCAGAATATGGCGTAGCAGACAGCCTGATTCATGCCCGTTTGGACTTCGCCCAAATGCAGGAAATCAGAGGACAGGGAACCTTTGAGTTAAAATCATTTACCCTGGCCAAGCTATGGGGCAATATTAACCTCCACCACCTTATCAATCGGGAAGAGGTCATTGCTCTGAACCTGGGCCTGCAGGTCGAACAAACTTCACGGGATGGCAGCGAAATTGAGCAGGTAGACCTACAAAGCACCTTTTTCGAAGCCGGTGTTCAGGTGGAGATCTTCAAAGGACTGGACTTCCTCGCCGGTGGCAAATTCCTTTCTGCCAATGGCACCGAATATGTTCCTGATATCGTCCGCTTCAATGAAGTGCGGGACTTTCCGGGCCAATTACAGGTTGCCGACAACGAACAACTACTCGCTGCCGGTCTGCGCTATCGCTTCAAGTCTGGCGTCTTCCTGAGCCTGCAAGCGGAACGATTTAGTTTTACAAATTCTGACACTCCTGAAAACAATTATCAGATTGATCAATTGTTCATTCTGTATGAGATGAAATTTTAGCACTACTACAACCGAAAGATCATTATGAAACTTCATCCATATTTACTCGCAATTATTCTCATGTTGGCAGTAAGCTGTCAACATGACACCGATACATTCGATGGCCCCTCACTGATTGATCGATTTGGGGAATTCGAATTGAGAGACAGTCTGGCGGCCAGTCAAGACATGGTTGACTTTGCCAGCGGAGAAACC
>JBCBZF010001102.1:0-2381 GCA_039815525.1 Bacteroidota bacterium
CCGGGGAGCTCGAGCACGTCGACCGGGTCCGCGCCCGAGAGAGCGAAAGCTGTACTATCGCGAACTCATTGCGCGCTTTGGACATCACCTGGCGCTGAATTGGAATTTGGGAGAAGAACATGACATTTGGTCTGAACTCAATGATGCCAACCAGACGCTCATCCAATCCTATGCAGATTATATCCGCGCAGTCGATCCATACGATCACCACATTGTGCTTCACTCCTACCCCAATCAGCAAAACCAATGCTATAATCCGCTACTGGGTTTGAATGACGGCCTGAGCGGTGTCTCTGTCCAAACCAATTTTTCCAATGTGCACAATGATACCAAAAAGTGGGTTTCCCAATCCGCGGCCTCTGGCCATCCCTGGGTGGTCGCCAATGATGAACAGGGCAATGCCAACGTTGGCGTACCGCCTGATCCAGGTTTTGGGGGGTATGTACATTCTGGCTCTCATCCCGATCAGGATGATATGCGGGAGGAAGTCCTTTGGGGCAATTTGATGGCTGGTGGAGCGGGCGTTGAATACTATTTCGGCTACAGCCTGCCACACAGTGATCTGAGTTGTCAGGACTGGCGCTCGCGGGATTTGATGTGGGATTATACCCGCTATGCACTGGAGTTTTTCAACAATTATTTACCCTTCTGGGAGATGAATGGTGCGGATGATTTGGTGAGCAATGGATATTGTTTTCGAAAGGCGGGCGAAGTCTATGCGGTGTATGTTCCGGATGGATTAAACGTCCCGAGTATCGACCTACCAACCGGGGTATATGATGTCCAATGGTACAATCCGCGCAGTGGGGGCGCACTGATTTCCGCTCCACAAATCAATGGCCAAAACAATGCAGATCCAGGTTCTGCACCAAGTGGAGACGATTGGGTCATTCTGATCACCAATCCCGGCAGCAGCTTTCCGGTTGAGCTGAGTCTGTTTGAGGCCTCGGTTCAGGGCAATGAGGTCTTGCTTGAATGGCAAACTGAACGGGAGCAAAACAGCAGCCATTTTGAAATCGAGCGCAGTCTGGACGGACAAGCATTCTCCCAACTCGGTCAAATCACCGCCGCTGGATTCAGTGCATCCACCCAACAATATCAATTTACAGATCCAGAACCGAGAACTGGGCGCCTGTTTTACCGCCTAAAAATGGTCGATCTGGATGGTAGCTTTTCGTTCTCACAGATCAGAGAGCTTCAAGTTACTGCCACATCATTTCGGTTGTACCCCAATCCATTCACAGACAAACTGATGGTTCAGATGGAGTTGATGCCTGATATCGATGAAGACATTGATTTGGCAATATTCGATCAGTTGGGACGGCAGGTTTTGGCAAAAAGGGTCTCTCCTGATCAACAATCGATTGAAGTGAGGCTATCCAGCATCAGTAAGGGAATGTACTATCTCCAAATTACCCAGCAGGATCAGCTCTTGTTTCGTCAATCCATTTTTAAACAATAAATCACGCCTTTCCTCAAACGCGGCTAAACGAAATTTGCTTTACCCTAATCATGCTCATGTCAAAATTTACCATTTGCTTTCTCACAACCCAACTCTTGTTTCACGCTCTTTCTGCCCAAACCACCAGTCCTTTCATTCATGTCGATCAATTTGGCTACCTCACCAATTCCAATAAAGTGGCGGTTCTCAGCGATCCCATAGCAGGTTTTAACTCGGCTCAGACCTATACTGCCCCTGCCACCATTGAGCTGAGAGATGCAAGCACCACTGCCTTGATTCAGAGCTTTGTCCCCAGTCAGTGGAATGGAGGGGCAACCCATGCAGGAAGTGGAGATCGTGGCTGGTGGGTCGATTTTTCGGCGATCAATACACCGGGCCAATATTATCTGTACGATGCCGTCAACAATGAACGCTCGGCCAACTTCGAGATCAATGATACTGTCTACCATAACGTCCTGAAAGAGGCGGGGCGAATGTTTTATTACAATCGTTGTAACATGGCCAAAGCGGCACCATATGCGGAAGCAAACTGGACCGATACCAACAATTTCCTCAATGCCTTGCAGGATGCAAACTGTCGCTATGTCAATGATCCTGGCAATGCGGGTTTAGAGAAGGATTTACGTGGCGGCTGGTTTGATGCAGGAGACTACAATAAGTATGTAACCTTTGCATTTGGAGCTGTACATGATTTGTTGGCTGCTTATGAGCAATTTCCCAACGCCTTTTCTGACAGCTGGAACATTCCTGAATCAGGCAATGGGATTCCGGATGTCTTGGACGAACTCAAGTGGGAGTTGGATTGGTTGCTTCGGATGGCTAATCCGGATGGATCGGTTATCATCAAAATGGGCAGCATCGACTATGCTGACAATGCCGCGGCGCCACCCAGCGCCAATACCGACCCCCGTTATTACGG
>JBCBZF010000354.1:0-6420 GCA_039815525.1 Bacteroidota bacterium
GTGATGGTGGCAGCATTGTCAATGCCCATCTGACCACCTGGCTCAAGGACCATGGTATGACTGACAATTTGTCCTCCTTCCTTCGCCTGGACCCGACCACTGTGCAATGGCACAATGATGGTCCGGCTACTGCGATTTTTGACAAAAGCCGCTTGTGGATTACTGGACCACAATAGGTTTTGCCATGGACCCTCAAATTGTCCTTCTGCAAAGGGACTTCCCAGTAAGGGAATCATTTCCAGTGTATTGAAGCGCCGGGGCAGGCCTACACTACGATTTTGTAGTAAGCTGCTCAGCGTATTTTGTCCTCCCTGAAAGGGAGAAGATCGTTTCCAAAACTTCACATTCATGTCTGTTACGCAATCAATCCCGCAGTATCAGCATCCACAGTTTCATTTAAAGAGAAAGGCTCTCTGCCCTTCAGGATCATACAAAGCGTTGAGTGTCAGTAGTGGTTGCGTAAGACGAAAAGTCAGTTAATGTAGCATGATTAGGTACGGGGATCAGCATGACTAGGTTGCAAAAAAAATGATCCCCTTGCGCGAATTGCTACAAAAACGGGATCATTTGGTGAATCGTAGGACCGAAGTGATGGTTATCTTCTGCGGCTGCTTTTGCGTTTGCGGGTGGAGCGTCTGCGTTTGGTCGAACCGCCGATTCTCAGGACCCCCAGTAATCCACGGGTCAGCTCCCTGGCAACGGTATTCCCCAATTGACGCACCATGGTATTTTTGGACAGTTCCTCGATGAAGCTGGGGTCCTCACGGCGACTGATCTTTCTGGCCGCTTTGCGCTGTTTGGCTTTTTCTGCCTGCTTTTCTTCCTCTCTGGCCTCATCAATCTTTTCGTTCAGGATTTCATAGGCGCTTTCCCGATCTACTTCCTTGTTGTACTCGCGAACCAAACTGGAATCATCAATGATGTCTTTGATCTCCCCATCGGTCAGAACGTCCATGCGGGATTGAGGTGCCCGTAACATAGTATGAACCAAAGGCGTTGGAATGCCTTTTTCGTTCAGAACGGTCACGAAAGCTTCTCCAATCCCAAGTTGGGTAATCAGTTCTTCTGTATCATAGAAATCCGTTTCAGGGAAGTTTTGAACAGCCAGTTTGATTGCTTTGCGATCTTTGGCAGTGAATGCCCGCAGGGCATGCTGGATTTTGAGACCCAACTGGCCCAGAACGGCGTCGGGAACATCGGTTGGATTTTGGGTGCAAAAATAGATACCGACACCTTTGGAGCGAATTAGCTTGATAATGGACTCGATCTGATCCATCAGCTCATCTGAGGCTTCTTCAAACATCAGGTGTGCTTCATCAATGAAAATACACAGTTCTGGCTGGTCAGAATCACCTTGTTCAGGAAAAGTAGAGTAGATTTCTGCCAGCAAACTCATCATGAAAGTGGAGAACAGCTGGGGGCGATCTTGCAGGTCCGTCAGACGAAGAATGGACACAATGCCGCGACCTTCATCATCCACACGCAGCAAGTCATCTACATCGAAGGATTTTTCACCAAAAAATTTATCTGCTCCCTGTTGTTCCAGTGCAATCAACTTACGAATGATGGCTCCTACCGAAGCGGTAGAAATTCGGCCATAGTCCTTTTCTACTTCATCTTTCCCTTCATTGGTGATGTATTGAAGCGTTTTTTTGAAATCTTTGAGATCCAGCAGCGGCAGTTTATTGTCATCGCAGTACTTGAATACTACGGCCACAACACCGGTCTGAACGTCAGAAAGGTTGAGGATTTTGGAAAAAAGAACCGGGCCAAATTCAGTAACAGTGGCTCTCAGGCGTACCCCTGGCTCACCGGAAAGACTCAGCAGTTCGACGGTCGAACCTTTTGCTTCAAACGCAAAACCAATTTCTGTATGTCGCTCATCAATCTTCGGGTGGCCGGGACTGGGCTGTGCGATGCCACTCAGGTCCCCTTTGATATCCATCAGAAGGCTGGGAATCCCGTGATTGGCCATTTGCTCAGCCAGAATCTGGAGGGTTTTGGTTTTGCCAGTACCAGTGGCACCCGCGATCAGGCCGTGGCGGTTGAGCGTTTTGAGTGGTACCTGGACCCAGGTACCAGTTTGGACAGATCCGTCTAATACCGCACCTCCCAACTGGATGCTTTCCCCTTTAAATGAATAGCCGGAAATAATGGTTTCGTTAAAGCCTTCTTGCATGATTTTGTCGGTTCTGGAGGCAATTTACCAAAATCAGGGAGGAGGGCAAAAGCAGCAGATTACCAGACTGTTGGGTGCTTCGGACGCAGGTCTGTCTTGCTGGTTTTAAGTAAAAATCAGGCTGTCGCCTGCTTTTTGCGCCACCAGGCCATCCCCAGCCGGAGAAAAGGATAATCGATTTCTCCTTCAAAATGCTCGAAGTAAACCTTCATCTGTGGATGTGGACCGATTGTGTCAATGGCATCTGTGATTCTGTCTAATTCAGACTGGGAGATCAATTGCAGGATATTGATGTCAAAGTCATCTTCATATAGCTGCGCAAAATGGCCCATAACGGTGGTCAGATGGAGTTTGCGGTGTTGACAAATTTCCTCTGGCTCAAAGTTTTTTCGGTAAGCTGCATAGGTTGTGAGCATGCTACCGCCTTTGATCGGGAAATTCATACGGTCATCCCGATCTGCCTTGAGCACAAAGTCTGCGATGGCATCGATGAACAGCTGACCATATTTGGTCCATTTTGCATCTCCCACGCCCGTAATGGCCCGCATCGCGATCTCATGCATTGGGATTTGATGGGCCATCTCATTGAGGCTTGCGTCGGAAAAAATGACATAAGGTGGAACGCCCTGCTGGCTGGCCAGTTTGAGGCGTAGCTGTCGCAAATCTTCGAAGAGTGCTTCGATGAAGACTTCTTTTTTGGTTTTGGGTTTGCTGCGTGCTTCTCTTTCGGCCACCCGTTCTTTGTACGACTGAAACTGAACCAGCGAAATCTTGCGCTTCCCTTTTAATACTTCCCAACTTGCATCGGTGAGTTTGAGGACACTGTTTTGTTCGTAGGCAATGCGAATGAGTCCCAAATGCAGCATTTGGAGCAAGGCTTGTTGCCACTGCGCCGGACTCATGTCTGCGCCAAGCCCATAGGTCTTGATCTGATTAAACCCTTTTTCGACGATTTCTCTTCGAGTGGAACCGCGCAGCACATCAATCAGCAGATTGAAGCCAACTTGCTCTTTCAGCCTGGCGATGGCAGAAAGCGCCTTTTGAACGATCACCGTTCCATCAAACTGTCTCGGTGGATTGTTACAGACGTCGCAGTTGCCACAATCCTTGCGTATATGCTCACCAAAATAATTCAGCAAAATGCGCCGCCGGCAAATGCGGGCGTCAGCATATTGTTGCATCCGGTCTAGCTTGGCCAGTTGTACCTCGCTTTGACTGCTTTCTTCCGCAAATTTGCGGAGTTGGAGAACATCCGCGAAGCTATAAAACAAAAGCGTATCACTCTTTAATCCATCACGGCCAGCCCGTCCGATTTCCTGATAATAACCCTCAATATTTTTGGGCATGTTGTAGTGAATGACCCAGCGAACATTGGATTTGTCGATGCCCATGCCAAAGGCAATGGTGGCGCAAATAATGGGGACGGTATCATTGAGGAAATGCTCTTGGGTAATGGCTCGTTCGCCAGGAGACATGCCAGCATGGTAGGGGACTGCTTTGTGGCCTTTTGCAGCCAATTTTGACGCCAGTTGTTCGGTGCCTTTACGGGAAAGGCAGTAGATGATCCCAGATTGATTGGGGCGCAGGCGCAGAAAATCCAAAATGACCCGCAGTCGATCTTTTCCCGGCAAAACATTGAGTTTCAGATTGGGGCGATCAAAAGAGGCAATGAAGCTTTTGGATTGCTTCATGGCCAATTGACGGCGAATGTCTTTGCGGGTCAATTCGTCAGCGGTAGCGGTCAGGGCCACCAAAGGGACTTCCGGAAACTGCTGCTTGAGAATGGAGAGCTGGGTGTATTCCGGCCGGAAATCATGTCCCCAGGAAGAGATACAGTGGGCCTCATCTACGGCAAAGAGATTGATTTTGACCTGCCGCAACAAACTGAGGAAATCACTGGTCAATAATTTTTCAGGAGAAACATACAGTAGCTTAATCTCTGCAATCAAAACCTGCTCAATGATTTTTTCCTGCTCTTTGAAAGCTTGAGAACTGTTGAGATAGGCGGCTTTGATGCCATTGGCTTTCAGAGCTTCTACCTGATCTTTCATCAGGGCAATCAAAGGTGATAAGACCACACACATACCTGGCATCGCCAGGGCCGGGATTTGGAAGCAAAGTGATTTGCCACCACCAGTCGGCATGAGGACCAAGCTGTCTTTTCCATCAAGAATGTGTGAAATGATTTCCGCCTGCAGCGGGCGGAAGGAAGCGTAGCCAAAGCTTTGCTGCAGGATCTCGGAGGCTCTTTCCATGTTCATGCACTGGCAAGTTACAGAAAGTCCCTCTTTCTTTTTTTACTTACACATTTTTCCCCAACAAAAACTGACCAACCAATTTCCCAATCTTTTCATACCCTGCGCCCAGGAAATGGGCTCCATCTGGTATCCATTCTTCGCGGGCCAGAGTCGCAAATGATGTGGACTGCAGGAGCCTTTCCGAAATACACAAATAGGGACAAGTCAGTTCTTGGGCCACCGCTTCTATACAGGCTTCATATGGGCGCAAAATTCCATCAAATGCCTCTGAAGTGGGGGTGAGGCCCATAATGATCAGTTCACTTTCGACCAGGATTGTTCGCCCCAATTGTTGAAGGTTGGCAGCCAGATGATCTGCGGGAATAACCTGAAAGGCATCATTGAGGCCAAACATCAGGATGCAGAGATCTGGTTTGGAATCCAGAACTTCTGTCTGAACATGAAAAAGGGCCGTTTCGCTCGTCCATCCATTGTGTCCCCGGTTCAAAACATGTAAATCCGGATTGGGAAAAGCCCGTTTGAGGGTTGCTGAAAGCGTAGCAGGGTAGGGGGCAGCTACCTGGCGACCACTGTGGGCATCAAACCCCCAGGTAATACTGTCGCCGTAGCAGATGACCCGTAATGGCAGAGATTTGTTCAGCTTTTCAGACCATTTGAAGGCTTGCATGATTTGGGATCGTAAAAAAAAATCACAGAATTGGCTATGAACATAACGAAAATGGCCGGTTCTTACGTTAGAGTATCAGGAAAGGTGTTGTTCGCTCCCAACCTGACGATTATTCAACTCAATTTTGCTACATGAAACGCACTCTACCCATTTGCTTTTTCCTTCTTGCACATTTCGGCTTATACAGTCAGACATTGGTGTATGATGCCTGGAAAGGCAGCAATAAGATCGGTGGCATGGTGGTCAGTCAGAAGCCTTCTCCGGGCGGTATGACCTACTCTTCTGAGGCAAATATGACCGTTCGATTTCTGATTTCCATTGATCTTAAGTTTACCTACGAAGCAGTTTTCGTCGATGGCAATCTTCAGTCTTCTGAAACCAAAAACTTCCGGGGGGGAGATCTCAAGGATCAAAGCATTGGTCTGCGGGAAGGGGAAATGTACACCACCCGACTCAATGGTCGCAACAAAAAGCTGCATCATCCACGGATTGAAGAGACGATTTTGACCATCTATTATCATGAGCCGGTGAATCTGCGGAAAGTATATTCAGAAAGATGGGGTGATTATCTCAAGATCAAACCATTGGGCAACCACCGGTATGAATTGTATCTCGCCAATGGCGACATCAATGTGTACACCTTCAAAGACGGTATCTGTACTGAAATTGAGATCAATCACAGTCTGGGATCGGTTTATTTTCGCTTGCAGGAAGTAAAAGACGCCTCTGGCCGAATCCTGCAAAGCTTCCGTTAGCACGCTTCTTTGAAAATTGGGCACGTCTGTTCATTTCTATCTCTTCACGTGCAGCCTGGCACTGGCTTGGCAGGTCTTTGCAGTAAGACTTACAACAGACAAACGCCCATGTTCCAGCCAAAGCTTTTATTGATTGTATGTGCCTGCCTGATCCTTTCACTCGGCAGCATTGCCCAAACCCTGACGCCTCTGACCTCTGCGCGGATGGGGGACAACAGCTATTATGATATCGCCGAAGTGAGCCCCGGGAGAATGTGGGCTGCTGGTGAGCAAGGACTGCTCGCAGAGATTGATGTCAATGGTGTGGTTACTCCGATTACTGTTCCTGATGCCCGCATCAATATTCTGAAGATTTTGCCTACTGAGGAGGCCATCTTTTTGGGGGGGGACAATGGGACCATTTTGCGCTATGATCGGACCAAGGAAAACTTCATCGCTTCTTCATTTGGAAAAGAATTTGAGAAGAAGTGTTTTTATGACCTGATGCTGCTTGACGACGGTACGCTCCTGGCCGCAGGTGGTCATCAGAAAATCTCCAAAGCTGAAAAAACGCTACCCAAA
>JBCBZF010000908.1:0-2981 GCA_039815525.1 Bacteroidota bacterium
AGTTGGAAGTTTTGAAAGACGAAACCGATGTGCTCGCCGCGAAATGCCGCACGATCATCTTCGCTCATCCCGACAATATCCGTCCCAAGTAGAACCGTTTTCCCTTCTGTCGGAAGATCCAGCCCTGCGCATAGGCCCAGCTGGTGTAAGCAGCAAGATATTTACCTTCCAATGAAGAAACGGAAGCTTTGGAAGGCCACACAGTATAAGCCAGTAGAAAAAGCGCAATGGCAGCGGCGAGGCTATACAGCCAGGTGTGTTTGCCGGCGGAAGTTTGATCCTGGGCAGGACTCTGGGCCCGCCGGTGGCTTTCCGCGACAAAGGCGGTGTCAAAAGCTTCAGCCCTGGTGGCGAGAGAAGGATTCTCCGACAGCGCAAGGTCCATTTGTTGCAAGGCTTCTGCATAAAATGGTTCCTGACGGACCAACTGTTCTACCCCTGGCGGTTTCCGCCTCGTCGAGGCGATTTTCCAGATAGGCCAGCATGGTCACCATGGACAATGGTTCATCAGGACTGTTTACTTGCTTACTCATTTCTTTTACGACTCTTTAAAATAGCCGGAGAACTCAGCACCTAAGGCTTCCCGCAATTTGCGGATGGCTCTCTCTCTTGTTCCGCGCACCTGATTGAAGGTCCAGTCCAATTCTTCCATGATGTCATGATAACTTTTTTCCTCAAAGTAAATCATCATGATACAGGTCTTTTCCTTTTCGCTCAGTTGGCCGATGGCTTTGATCAGGTGGTGATTGTCCATCGACTGTCCCAGGCGTCCTTCAATCTCATCAGTGCCTTCCTTCAATTGGCTTTTGTACAATTGGCGAACTTTGGTCTTTCGCCCCATATCATGGAGGCGATTGTTCACTGTCGTACCCAGCCAGCTCTTGAAGTTTTTCACTTCTGTCGATTCCAGCTTCTCGGTCAACTTGATGAATAAATCTCCAGCAAAGTCTTTGACGTCTTCCTCGTCTTTCAGGTACTTCATACTCATCCCGATAATCTGGGCAGAGTATCGTTCCATCAAAACGGACACAATATTCGGGTCTGCTTGTACACGATAGCGTGCCAGCAGCTCCTGGTCAGAGCAATTGGTCAGTGCGTCCAGATTTTCATCCTTGGCACGACTGAGAAACTGTATAAAAACAGAAAGTAACAAGGGAAATGCCGTCTTTGTTAAAGGCCAATATACTAAGTTCCCCTACTTTCCAACAAATACCAGATTCGCGCTTCACCCACGATCTGTCAAACATTCATGAGTCAGACGCCTGATGGGAGGGGATTACATTTTCTGGGATGATTTTTTTTGAAGAAGGGAATAAATCGGCTTTCGAAAGCTTGAGAATGGTTGAATTTTTGACGGCAAGGAAGGCGGTCTGCAAAAAGATTATTGCCCTTCTGCTTCTGCTGCCTCTTTTTCCCGCGTCATTTTCTCCTGCATCATCGCTTCTGCTTTTTTCCGCTTTTCCTTGGCGCTCTGATCATTCAGGTAGCGCAGCATGCGGCAGGCGTGAAACATCTTGGTGGCCTGCAATTCCGAAAACGGGCGATCCTTGAGGTTTTCTATGCGAAAAGTATTGAGGCTATCTTTTTGGTAAACATAGTCAACGTGGTACTCTGCTTTGCCACCATTTTCGACTTCAATGATATGGCCATTGGGCGTTGTGAGAACGAATCTCCGAAAGGAAAATCCACTATTATCCTCTTCCCATAAAGACTTGACATCTGTCGGGTTGAGTTCCGTTTGACTAAGTTTTAGCTGAAAATCGCCATTATCCGCTTCCATGATCCAGTTTTTACCTTGTGGTTTGGCGGTAAAACCTTCTGGCATCTCCATCTTCAATTCGACCCCAGCGGCTTCGATTCGGGTTGGGATAAAACTGCCCATGTCGCGCGTAGCGGCATCAGGTGGGTCGGCGACTGCTGGTTCAATTGCCGGGAGATGATTGACTTCAGAGACGGTCGCTGTGGATTCGTCAGCTTGTTTGTCCGGAGAGGAACAAGCTATCCAGCAGAGAGAGAGGATCAGACAGAAAGGGAGAATACGCATCGTGTCAATTCTATATGAGAGACCGAAATTACACAATTTTGTGCAGCCTGAAGTGAAGAACATCTGGTATTTTCCCGCCTAGCCCTCCTTCCGTAATTCCCGGATGCGTTTGCGCACTTCAACTGAAAATAGACTTCCCGGAAAGAGGGTGAGAAATTCCAGATAATGTTTCAGCGCAGTTTCCTGATCATTCATCGAATAATCATAGATCCGGGCTTTGGTGTAGAGCGCATCATCGCCATAAATGTCAAGCTGAAACTCATTCAGAATGCGGTCAATGAACTGCATGGCACTGGCGATGTCGTTTTGTTTGAGGAAGATATTGGATTTTTCCCATAAAATCTCGTCAGCCAGGGTATGGTTGGGGAAACGATAGGCGAGAGAATCCAGCAGATCGATTGATTCACTGTATTGACGTTGATAGGTAAACAGTTGCGCCTGGGCAAACATTTCAAGCGCGGTCGTGGTGGTATCGAGTCCTGTATTATCAATGATCAGGAGATTGAGCTTGATGGCATCATTGGAGATGTCATTAGAGGTATTGTCCTTGATGGAGCCGAGCAAGGCCTGCGAAAGATTGAATTCTCCTTTGTAGTAGGCGAGCTGTCCCAATTTGTATTTGGCAAGGGCCCCCATCTGACGATCTTTGAAGGCATCGCTTACCTGGGTGTAGGTCAGCTTGGCCTGATCATATTCTTGTTGGATCAGCTGGATGTCGCCCACCAGAAGGCTGGCTTTGGCCCACTCTTCGAGTGAGAGATTGTTGCGTTGCCGGATCAGTTCCTGTAATTCTTTTTTGGCTTCATCCAGTTGATTGAGATAAAAGACCATGTGACAAGCATAATCCTGCAGTGATTTAAGATCTCTTCTGTGTTACAAACGTTAACTTGTTATTTGTCACTGCTGTTGATGCTGTGTAGTGAGATAAGTCTATGGG
>JBCBZF010001326.1:0-1501 GCA_039815525.1 Bacteroidota bacterium
AAAGGGGGGTCGGTAAAATTCCTGCCGGTCGATCTTCTAAAAAGATTTCAATGGAAGGGATTGCGCCGGGCCGTTATATGATCTTGGTGAAAGTTGGAGAACTCATCGAGCGGCACCAGTTTACGGTGCTGGAATAATGTTTATTCCAGATCGTCCAGTGTCAACTTAAAACTGGGGACAAAAGTCTTCAGAAAATAGCGTACCTCCGGCAGATCAAGATCCTTAATGGACTTGTACAGCATTTTCTCAGCCTGGGTAAATTCCTGGTTACCGGTTTTCATCTCCTCCAGACATTTGAGATAAGCTGAGATTTTATCCGCTGCTTTGACGAGTTCCCATAATTCTTCGTCGGCCTCAATCGGAAAAAAAAGAGAGCGATAATCTTCCTGTAATTCTGCAGGTAATAAATCAAACAAGCGTTGATTGGCGATTTCCTCTATCTCTTTATACGCCCATTTGATCTTGGGACTAAAGTATTTGATCGGCGTAGGCAAATCTCCCGTGATGACTTCGCTCGCGTCGTGAAACATCGCAAGGCTTACCACCCGATCGGGATCGACATTTCCTTCATAGAGTCGGTTGCGAATGACAGCCAGTGCGTGAGCAATCATACACACTTGCAGAGAATGTTCCTGAATATTCTCAGTGTGAACATTGTGCATCAGGCCCCAGCGCTGGATAAATTTCATACGGGCCAGGTAGGCAAAAAAATGACTCATGGATGGTCTGGATATTTAGGGGAGAGGAAAGTGATGAACCTATGATCGATCTGAACTATTGAGGACGGATGACATAGATGATCGAACTGCCTCGTTTTTTGTGAAACAAATTGTGCCACCAGGAAGCGAGTCCAGAGAAGAAAGCTGGAATCAAACGTAGTTTGCCATGTCGATATTGCTCGGAGAGCATGCTCACATAAAATGCATCAAAGGGCATACGGCGATGATCATGAACAGTAAACTGATGCTTCCCCATCAGCGTATCCATCGCCAAAGGATTAAAATGATACAAATGACGCGGCACATCATAGGCCGCCCACTTGCTGTCATAATGCTCAGCATCTGTACTTTGGAAATTGGGGACGGCAATGATCAGCGTTCCATCCTTCTTCAGCAGTTTGCGGATTTTTGAAATGTAATCCTGCAACTGATGCACGTGTTCAAGCACATGCCACATGCTGATCACATCAAACTTATTTTCTTCCAAAGAAAAAAGCTGATCTGATGGATCAACGGATAAATCAAAATGTTGGATCGCTTGCTGTCGTGCACCTTCGTCAGGCTCTAAACCTTTGGTGTCCCAGCCAGCTTGCTTCATCGTTCCCAGAAATTCACCGGTTCCACAACCGATGTCCAGAATCAGGCCTGACTTTTTCCCGGACAGTCTTTCTACCAATTTTCTCTTTTGTCGCAAAGTGATATTGCGCACAATTTGATAGATGCCATTGATGAAGCCTTTGTTTGTGTTGGAATGGGAAATGTATTCTTCCGACTGATAGTAT
>JBCBZF010000622.1:0-4423 GCA_039815525.1 Bacteroidota bacterium
CCCTGAGATCCATTGCCCGCGCCAACAAGGCTTGTCCAGCCAGTAATTTGTGATCTGCCCGCTTCCCTTTTGCTCCAGGATTGAGTTTGTGCATGGCAAACAAACTATCGGGAACCGACTGTCGATCAATCCAGGGACGACCGCCTTTGATGAGCACGACATGTCCACCCCCCTTGGTACTCACATTGAGGGAATCTCCGCCACGACTCATATACATATAAATTGTTCCAGACGGTCCCCACATTGCCTCGCGTTCAGTCGTCCGGCCCTGCCAGGCATGGTTACCTTTATCATCTCCATAAGCTTCAGTCTCTACAATCGCAGCGGCCAGCCATAATGAACCGTACTTCCGTCGGATGATTCTGCCAATCAGGTCTTTTGCAACTTCAGCGACAGGACGATCAAAAAAATCTTTGCAAAGCATCCAGAATGATAGAAAAGGGCTTGATAGGAGTCAAATGAATATTACGCTTTGCCATCCTAAACGTCCTAATTTTCTTTGAACAAATCTTTTGGCATATTCTCACAGCTTTCTACATCCAAACGGTTCACGCCTCCAAAACCGCCCATCCAGATCTGGCTGTCATCATCTTCCAGAATAGAATGGACATTGTTCATTTTTAACCCATCCGCCTTTCCAAAATTGGTGAAAGTCCTGCCATCATAGCGATATACACCATCATGTTCAATCGGAAACCAGATGTTTCCTTTTTGATCTTCATACAGGCTCCAGGCTTCTTTTCCACGAATCCCCTCTGCTTCGCCAAAGGTGGTAAATGCAGAGCCGTCCCAGCGGCAAACACCATTGTGATGACTTGCAAACCAAATATCCCCATTTTGATCCTCCAGTAAATCGTTGACAACATTGTTGCAGAGGCCGTTTTCTTCCGAAAGATGCGTCAATCCCTGTCCATTATAGACATACACACCGCCATTGGTCGCAAACCACATCTGGCCTTTTCGATCTTCCATGATGCTGTGAACGATCTCTGCACTGGTCACACCACGGCTTGGATCTGGTTCGGATGGAGGGAGGTCAAATTTGATAAACGCTTTCCCATCAAACTGAAACGCACCATCCAGACTGCCCACCCAAATCATTCCATTGCGATCGATTGTGAGACTCCAAACATCCATTGGATCAGGGAGATTGTCAGATTGAAAACGGGTAAACGCGTCGTTTGGATCTGAAACTTTGGGGTCATATCTGACAATTCCGTCATTGGTCCCAAACCATAATACACCCGTCTGGTCTTCCGCGACCTGTCGAAAGACGCTTTTCGCGAGAAGCGGATTGGCAGAGAAATCGATCAGACGATCTCCATCCCAACACACCGCATCATCTCCGATGAACCAAATGTTACCGCTTTGGTCCTGAAATACACGCCTTATGACTGTCATCAACTGTGCTTCCAGCTTGAGGTCTTTCAAGGGATCAACATACGCGACGGTGGGTGTCGGGGGCTGCGCCTTGTTTTCCGGTAGAGAGGTGTTTTGTAATGGTCTGCCACAGGCAAGAAGCAGAGGAAGCAGGAAGAGATATTTTTGCATACACCAAGCGTTTCTAGACTTTTCGTAAAGAAAATCTATCATTTTTATTTATCCCGAAGAGATATTTCCACATTGACAGACGAACCGGAAAAGATGACAAGGCCTGTCAAAATATGCTTCTGAAAGAAAGCCGAAAACAACTCTCTGGAATTACTGTCATGTGAATGATCAATGTCTAAACAATCATAATATCTTCATTTTTTTGTCCCATTTTGTGGTATGGATATTTTTTTGGTCTGAATCATACCTGAAATGATGATGATCAATGCAAAAAATAAACATGCTTTGTATATTTGATCAGAGGGTAGAGAGGAATAGCATATCTGAATAGCAGCAGAGTAGGAATCTGTTTCATTCCCGGAAAAAGTACTTCGGATCATCGGGAGAGAAACAGGCTACCAGTAGCACCAGAAACCTTGCATGGCTTTTGTTTAACACGGCTGTCCATTGTTTCCCACCAGACACCTTAACAGCGGATTCATCAAAGCGATCGATAGGATGCATTTTAGGACATTGGGGCTTACAATATGGATTCACCTGTTTATCCTGACAGCTGTTTTTCAGTCCAGCTTTGCACAGGTACCAGCTTCCTGGCAAAAAACCTTTGCAGAAGCAGAGAATGATCAGCAACGATTTGAGATGTATCTCGACTCAATCGATAAGTTTCTTTATCGTGATATTGATATCGCTGAGGCCGCCATGCAAGCTTGTCAGGCCATTCTGGATCGGGGGGGCACTCTGCCGGATTCCAGCCAGTTCAAGTTTGTCCTGCAGAGCATTTACCTGCGACATAGCATGGCTGACCCCTTGGGGGCATACACAATCATCGCCACTCACCAGAATCGCCTCGATACACTGAATATTTCTGTCCATGACAAAAGTGTTTTTCAATATCTTGCGGGCTTTACCTACATGGAATTAGGGGATCTGAAAACGGCACAGGAAACATACTATCAAACACTGGAAAATGCCTATCTCGACCAGGATACCAGCACAGTGATTAGCTGTTATCATTCCCTGGGGCAACTCTTCAATGATGACAAAGACCCCCGGGAGGCGATTCGGCATTTGCAAAAAGTGCTAACCCTGGGATATCCAAAATATCAACGGCCTTCCACTCTGGTTTTGACGTACATTGAATTGTGTGAAGCGTATGAGGAATTGAATCAAAATGACTCTGTATTGCTTCAACTCAATACTGCTTACGAGATTGCAGAAGAAAATAATTTGCAAATCTTGACGTCTGATGTTCTCATCTTAAAAGGGCAGTTGTTGTTGGAAAACAATGAGTTGAAGGCTGCCCGGAAAATCTTCAGTCAACTGTCTGGGTTACAAAAAGGCTCTCAGGATCCCAATATCATCAATAATACAAAAGAGTTTCGGGTAGATCTGTTGAAGAAGGAAGGTAAGTATGTGCAAGCACTGTCAATTTTAAAAGAGTTACGAAAAGGTGTGCTCAAGGATGATCTGGATCTTTTGATCTCGTATGATGAGAAAGCGGAAGGGATCTGTGAAGCCATGAAGGACTACCAGACCGCACATCAGTATCTTTCCTCTTTTATTGAGCTGAAAAAGCAGAGAGATGAGGATGAGCGAAAGCAAAAAACGGCCTATCTCAAAATTAAATTCGAGACCGAAGAGAAGGAGAAGGAAAATGCCATTCTAACGGCAAAAGTGATCCGCAATCAGACTGAACGCCAATTGTTATATCTGGGTATGGCGCTGTCGGTGCTGGTGCTGGCAGTGGTGGTCGGTGCTTTTTATCAGAAAAAAAGATACAGCAAAAGACTGGAGGCTGATGTATTGAGCCGCACCCTTCATTTACAGAAGGCAAACGAACTCCTGAACGAGTCCAATCGCGACCTGAAAGAATTCAACCGGATTTTGTCCCATGACCTGAAAGAGCCTCTGCGCAGCATCGTAGGGTTCAGCCAGCTGGCAGAACGGGCCACGACCGACAACCCCAAAGTACAGGACTATCTGGGATTGGTGATTTCGAGCGGGATACAACTCGAGCAACTTATTGACAGCATCAATACATTTCAGAAAGCCACTGCAATCGATCTTAGTCAACTGAGTCCTGTGAATCTGCCGGGAATGCTTGACGACATCGTAGCATCCATCCAACCCAATTTCCCAGATCGTAGCATCAATCTGCGTTGTGAAGAGATCTCTGCATTTCATGCCTCAGAACCTACTTTGTCGGTTGTTTTTTCCATTCTGATTGACAATGCCGTACGCTACAATGAACATCGAACTGCCTCCATCAGCGTCAGATATCAACGCAAAACAGACAAGCACCTTATTGAAATCGAAGACAATGGGATAGGGATAAAACCTGATTACCATCATCACGTTTTTGAGATGTTTACCCGCTTAAACAAACGGGAAAAGTATGAAGGGGCAGGGATGGGGCTGAGTATTGCCCGCAAATTGATGGAACGCATGGGAGGAACACTTTCTATTCTCCGCTCCATCGAAAAAGACGGTAGCACTTTTCTGCTCGTCCTGCCACTTTCTAAGGCATAAGATCCTCTATTCTCTCAAAAGGTCTGAGAAAGGAAGAAGAAAACCCATAGAACATTGCTTTGTCAGCTTCCTGGCGAGAGCAGACCGACGGTATTGCCAGCATTATCCTTAAACCAGGCAAATAAGCTGCCATCAGCAAGAGGCAGCGGGCCGATCAATTTCTCTCCTCCGTTTGCCTCAATTAAGGCTAAATCAGCTTCGATTGAATCGGTTTCAATGTAAACTGTGAGGTAGTTTTGCGGATCATCCGGTCCGAGTTGATTGAGGTGGCCCGTAATGGTTTCTGGCCTGCCAGTGTCAATGTTGGCAGAGCTACCCTTTGGCTCAATTTTCCAGCTAAAAA
>JBCBZF010000588.1:0-4660 GCA_039815525.1 Bacteroidota bacterium
CTGCAATCCGGGACCCTCGATTTTTCCTTCGTGGTACTCTACCTTTTGCCTTTACTGCTCTTGATTTGTCTGTACAACATCAAGGGGGCCGAAGCTGATGGAGGGTTTTTGCGACTGATCTATGCCCAAACTGGTACACAAGGTCCATGGCTCTTGGCAAGAGTCGCATTTTATGGCAGTCTCATCATGCTGATCATGGGTGGTCTGATGTTGTACGGTGCCATGCTGACGCCGGTATTTTCCAGCGCAAGTTCCGCATTCTGGCAAGGCTTACTCTGGATCTTCGGCTATCTCCTGCTGTGGGGTGTTGGATTTGGCCTTATCCTTCGACAAGGAAACAGCAGCATTGGCAACACCCTGAAAATGGTAGGATTATGGCTCCTATTTGCCTTTATCATTCCTGCCACCATACATCAATGGGTCAGTATCCAACAGCCTGCCAACCTGATGACTGAGTTGATCGATGCCCAAAGAGATCAAAAATATGAGATCTATGATCTGCCGGATAGTGTCGTCCAGGCTCATCTGAATGAAATGTTTCCGAAGATCATCAACAGTCCTGTTGCCCAGGATAGCAATAAGATCGTAGCAGCAAGGAACCGTTCATTCTATGCACTCACAAATGAATTGGCCAAAAACAGTATCAAACAAATTGAAACTACCAATGAGGAGAGAAATGAGCTGATTCAGGCCAGCTATTGGTTCAATCCGCTTAGTTTCATGCAGAATAAGCTCAATTCGATTTCTCAAACCGACTACCAGGATTACAAAAACTATCGCGCAGAGATTCAGGCTTTGGTTGACAAGCAGATCAGGGTGTTGGTTTTGGATATGTGGCAGGATGTAGCAGTGGATAAAAAGCGGTATGTGGAGTACGAAGAGATGTTGAGCACATTCTAAAGCCCTATTCCTAATTGATGATCCCGATTACGGCAAGCGTCTCTGCTTGATTGATCGGGGGCGTCCCAATGATCAACAAGATCACGCCGTCCTGATCTGCGTAGATATCCTGAATTTTTTGGCCAAAAAAGTCGGTGATATACCCAAGCTGCATGCCTTTTTTCACATAGTCTCCACTCTTTTTCATGGAATAAAACAGGCCATTATGTTCACTGCTGAGGTATGAGCGTTCCTCGATAAAGGCAATGCCAGTCGGAACCGTCGCTTCTCCTTCGAGCATGGTTAAATGAATCAGGATTCTGTCCACCGCAGACACGATTTTTTGCACCAAGGCATCTTCTGCCAGCCCAAGTTTTCCACACTCGATGTCAACCGCAGGAATTCCCAATTTGAAGGCCTGGGCAGAGCAATAGGTACTGGGATGTCCTGCTTTCATATAGTCTTTCTGCGTCGTCCTGAACACGACGATATGATCAAAGCCCATGTGCGTCGCCATTGCTTTCCCCTTTTCAGAAATCTCAGGAAACTGATCGTGTTGATAATAGGCAGCATAGGGCATCAAGCTCTCTGGTGCGTCTCCGCCATGCATGTCCAGGAAATAATCGCATTTGGCAATTACTTCCCGGGAAATATAGTCCGCAATTCTTTCAGTAATCGTCCCGTCCGCCTTTCCGGGAAAAGAGCGATTGAGATTTTTACCATCCAGTGGATTGAGGTAAGGAGTTCGGCCCAGAAACCCGCCCGCATTGGCGATTTGCACCAAAATGATGGTTCCGCTGAGCTTTTGTGGATCAATTTGTCGAATCAATTGCTGGCCGGCCATGATCGGGGGATATTCATAGCCGTGCACACCCGCTGTAATCCCCAAAACCGGGCCCTTTTCTTTGCCATGAAAAATGCTGATCGGGATGAAGCTTTCGCTTTTCTCGTCTGAAATCGGGATACGAAAGTGGTGCTTTGTCCCTGGGGCGATTGGTTGGTCGTGAAAAAGAAAAGCTTGCTGAGGATATAGGTCAGGTGCCAGAACAAAAAGCAGCCCAAGAAGAAGAATGATTCGGTTCATATCACAATGTACAAACAGATGCCCATGTCTCAATTCAACTGAAACAGGCGTTCTTCCCATATCGTCATGGATGATCCAGCTTTCGAACGTAAAACCTAAGCAGAAAAGGCTTTATACCCAATGGGCGTTCTTTCCGGTGTGATCTCGGCCAGCCACTGATCGAGCATCTCTGCATATTCGCCCACTTTCAAAATTGCATCGAGCGCTTCTCCCTCATCCAGCCCAGGCAGTTCCCGGGTTTCCAGCAGACAAATCTTTCCCTGGTCAAGGCAAAAGGCCGCCATGATCATGGTCCGATTACACTCCAGCAATTTTTTTCCCACTGAATCCGAATTAGTTTCCGGCCAGTCAAGCATGGGGGCGCGAACCTGAAACAGCGGCCGCCCGACGGGATGGTCCGTAATAATTTCCACAAAAATATGCGCTTCGCCTTTTGCCAACAGCCAGGTATAGGGTTTTTTATCGCGTGCCATGGCTGGATCAATACCAAGCCGCGCAATGGCGCTTTCAATCAGTTCTATCAATTGGGTCATAAAAATGGGGACTTGTGAAGACAAGTTAGGAAAAGTGGCTCAATTAAAATGATCGAATCGTCTGTAGCCTGACAATGCCTCTGTTTACGTTCTGACTCATCCGCTGAACCGACGCTCAGACAAAGCCTGGTCGCCTCAGTAGATTGGCAAAGCACAAAGTTCACAATGCTCCTTTCCACCCTTGATCAAACTGCGCAATCAGTTTCTGAACCAATTCAGGATGCTCAGCAGCAATATTGTTGGTTTCCTGTGGATCCTGATGATGATCAAATAATTCAATAAACAATGGCGCGGCTTCCGGCTGGCTACGGTCTTTCCAAAGCACCAGTCGGTATTGGTCTGTGCGCATGGTGTATCCCATCAGATTGTTTTCAAACAGATCCCGGTCCCATTTTTCACTCTGCTGCGCAATGATGCGCGCTTCCACTTCTTCAATTAAGGGCCCGAAATAGGTCTCACGCATGCCAGGGGTCAGCGGATTGGCGGCCCATTCCCGCAGGGCTGGATTGGGATATTGGCTGAAGACGGCTTTTTTCCAGCTTAGATCAGGTTTTTCGATCAGGGGTCCAAAGCTATGGCCCTCCAAATGATCCGGCAATTCAAGTCCCGCCAGTTCACACAAAGTTGGATACATATCGACCAGTTCCACCAAGGCATCAGAAGCCTTTCCCCTGCTTGCGGCTGGCATATCTGGTGTCCAGATCATCATTGGCACCCTGGTGGCGATTTCATAATTTGTCGCCTTGCCCCAAATGCCCATGTCGCCCAGATGCCAGCCATGATCGCTCCACAGGATAATGATGGTATTGTCCCGCTGACCAGAGGCTTCCAGCGCATCTAGCATGCGCCCAATTTGCGCATCGACATAACTCACACTGGCCAGATAAGCATGCTTCAGGGTTCGGGCAAGCTCAGGTCCAATCGGCCCTTCTTTGGGGATGCCATATCGAGTCCGCAATTCAAATGAGGAATGAAGCCCCATTTCTGCGCCCTGCTTTGGTCTTGTTGTTTGAGCAGAAAGCGGAATCTCAGTCGGATCATACAGATCCCAATAGCGCTTAGGCGCAATCCAGTCCAGATGTGGCAGTCTGAAGCCAAGCCCCAGGAAGAAAGGCTTTTCTCCGCTCTGTAACATCTCATTCATGCTCGCAATCGCCAGCTCGGTGTGATAACCATCCAGATAAGCATGATCGGGCACATCGGCTGATTCAAAAGCGGGTCCTCTTCCCAAAGCATAATGCCCTACGGTTCCATATTTGGCACGAATTGCTGCTTGTTGATCCCGATAGATCTGCTGGTTTTCCGGCAGAGCATATCCTCCCGGCAGATTTGGTTTGGAAAATTTCAGCTTATGTGTAGCGGGTTTGCGGCTCCATGACAATGAATCATCGGTGAACTTTCCGTGAAAAATCTTTCCGCAATAAACCGTCTCATACCCATTGGCCCGAAAGTGCTGTGGCAGGGTGATGATGTCCGGATTGATGTCGCGGAAATAGGTATAGTTCTCGATGATGTTGATCGTTTCTGGTCGGGCACCCGTCATCAGACTGGCGCGGGATGGGCTGCAAATTGCCTGTTGGCAATAAGCTCTGGTAAAGTGCAGGCCCTCCGCCGCAAGGCGGTCCATGTTTGGGGTAATCGCAATGGGGGAACCATACACCCCCAGTTCCGGTCGTAGATCATCCACAGCAATGAACAAGACATTGGGTTTTGTGGCAGAGGGTTGTGCAGTCTTGCAGGCAGAGAGCAGACAAAGGGACAGCAACAGGCTAAGGAAGATTTTCATCATCGGATGCAGGGACGTTATGATTCAATGGGTGGCAATAAAGTAAGTGGGAAGCATCGCAGACTTCGTGTATCTCATACTGGGCTGATTTTATCTTTCTGGAATGGGGCACCTCACTCCCAAATGATCGGCAGGAAAACTGTCATTTCCCCTTCCGTCCGGTTGCCCCAGGTAAAATAAGGAACGAAACGGCTTGTATATGAGGTCCACTTTGTCTGCCCAATCTGGCGATACATGCCATGATGTTCGGGTGTCTTACGCAACCTCACTTCTCCTGTTAGACTGGTGATACCGCCCAAAAGATTCGCGTGGTACTGAGGCTGGAGGTTTGCATTCTCTGGCAGGTAAACATCCATCATCTTGCTGCCCTTAGGCAAA
>JBCBZF010000212.1:0-7922 GCA_039815525.1 Bacteroidota bacterium
CTTATGGAGAACTATCTGAAAGAGAAAGAGTTTCTAGATCAATGAGCATATTCACTGAGGCGAATAGAATGCTGAGAGCCAGGAAAAGACTCAGCACCTATCAATTTGCTTCACATATTGCTATTTTTAGAAAACATGAACACTTAAGCTGGATAAGATGTCTTTTTCGCTTTCAACAACACACTACTCATTTTTCATTGTCTTTTTCATACTCTGTACGGCCGCCAAACCACAAGAAGAGGATGATCCGCTACTGTTATTTGCCAGCGAAGATTTGCTGGAAATGCGCCTTGAAGCGGATCTGGAAACCTTTCTTGGCGATCGGGGGGGAGATGCAGATTATCATGATGCACAGGTTTCGTACACCCATGAAGGAAAAGAGTATGAGGCGAAAGTAGACATCAAAGTACGGGGGCGATTTCGACGGGATGAATTGATTTGTCGCTGGCCTCCCATTCGGATGAAGGTCAAAAAGAAGGAAAAGAGCCCACTTCTGAAAGGGCAGCGCAAAATCAAATTGGTGACGCAATGTCAGGAACAAGCGGCGGTTTTGAAGGAATATTATCTGTACAAAACCTTTGCCATGCTTTCGCCCCAGCACTTTCGGGTACGTTTGGTCAAAGTAGAATACGTAGACACCAAGGGCGTCTTTCAGACCGAGACCCAGTACGGTTTCTTCATTGAGTCAGAAAAAGAACTGGGGAACCGTTTGGGCTATGAACCATTGGATGAAGACATTCAGGTACGCTCCGAAGAAGTCAACCGGGATCAGATGACCCTGATCCACATTTTTAATTATATGATTGCCAATCGGGATTTTGATGTCCTGGTCCGCCAGAATGTCAAAGTGTTTTCCACCCCTGATGATCTGCCAATTGTGATTCCGTATGACTTTGATTGGGCAGGGATTGTCAATGCTTCTTATACATTGACCCGAAGTGCCAAAGCGCATCCCTATAAGAAACGCCAGCGCTTCAAGAAGCTGTGTCGCACGGATGCTGAATTCCAGGCTGCGATTGCGCAGTTTCAGAAGATCCGCGAGCCTTTGTTTGAGATGTATAAAAACTCTCCTTATCTCGACAAGAAGTCTGTGAAAGAGACGCTTAAATACTTCAAGCTCTTCTATCGCAATATTGGCAATGACAAAACAGTGCAGGAAGTTTTTATCGCCAGCTGCAACCGTTGAGAGAATCTGCTTGTCTATGATATAACCGGTGTCTTAGCACCGGGCCTTTTACCGTAACTTTATCCATTCTGTGTCTCATGAAAAAGCTACTCTTCCTGATGCTCTTTGCCGGCCTGGGTGCGTCGATGGCTTATGCCCAATGCATGCCATCCCGTGTTAAGGTTAGGCCCACTCCCCGACAGGACCGTACTACCTACATCGTGATCAAAGACAAAGACAAAAGCACCCGGACCTATACCAGCCGTTCGGATCGCAGAGCTTCGTCTTATTACCGTCCCCGTCAACAGCAGGTTCGGGTGATCACCACTTCGCAGCCTCGTAAGCGCAAGCGAACCCGTGAACTGCTGACATTGCAGCTGTCCGTTGGTCCCAACTACACTGGTGGTACCCTCGGTCCCAATGCAAATCTGCCTTCCAAAGATGACATTGTCAGCGGCGTGAATTCGTCTCTGGTCAACTGGAATGGTACTGCTTTCCTCGGACTTCGTCTTGATCAGCGCGGACGCCGTAAGGCCAATGTGCTGGGGGTATGGGGTAATATGGGTTTTCATACCACTGAGGCGGTACGCCGTCTGGTACAGACCCAGGGAATCTCCACCGAAGTGCAGGCAGGTGCGTCTAACACCTTCACTGAGTGGGAAGCAGGTATCCTGTTTCGCGAATGGTTCCGCGTCAGCGGCGGTATCGGTAGCCAAAACTTCGTAGACGGCGCAGGCCGTTCACAGGAGTTGAATTACTACACCGCTACGACCAGTGCACACATCCCAATGGGACGCTCCGTCGCACTGACCGTCGGCAACTCATTCCTCTTTGGACAGGATTTCCAGGAGTTTTCAGTACGTCCATCTCTGGGACTGACCTTCCGTTTTAACTTTTTCCAAATCTAATCCGGAAGGAAGAGTTTTTGAGAACGACAGATTAGCCATCAAAGGTGTTTCATCTTTGATGGCTTTTCTTTTTTACCTAATGCTAAAAATATTGGTTTTGCTAATTTTTTTGGTTTACTTTTATATAAAAAGCCCAGGGAGTGTGATTGATTTGAATGTAAACCTATGCAAACTCCATCAGAGCGCTCAATTGTACATTTTGACCTGGATACATTTTTTGTCTCGGTAGAGCGACAGAAAGACAGCCGATTGGAAGGGAAGCCCATCATGGTGGGAGGGAGTGGTGATCGGGGGGTAGTGGCAGCTTGTAGCTATGAAGCCAGGCAATTTGGGGTGCGCGCCGGTATGGCCATGCGCATGGCCCGGAGACTTTGTCCCCAGGCAACAATTGTTTCAGGTGATCACCAGGCCTACACGGACAAATCACAGGAAATTACAGAAATCATTCATGAGCGGGCACCTTTGTATGAGAAAGCGTCCATTGACGAATTTTATCTGGATGTAAGTGGAATGGAACGCTTTCACGGCACCTGGCAATGGGCCAACGAACTGCGGCAATGTATTCTGAAAGAAAGTGGTCTGCCCATCTCGATGGGGCTGTCGGTCAACAAACTGGTCTCTAAGGTGGCTGCCAATGCAGCCAAACCCAACAATCAATTGCAGGTGCCGGGCCAGCAAGTATTGGATTTTCTGTCTCCCATGCCGGTCAGCAAGCTGCCGATGGTCGGACCCAAAACCGCTCTTCAACTTGCGCATATGGGCGTCCGACACGTAAAAGTTCTCAGGCAAATTCCACGTCCGGCGCTGGAACGTGCCTACGGCAAGCAGGGCACACATTTATACCAGAAAGCCAGAGGGCAGGACGACAGTCCGGTTACACCGAGTAGTATCCGTAAATCCATCTCCACCGAACGCACCTTTGCGGCCGATACCATGGATGTCGATTTCCTGCGCACGACCCTTATCGCCATGGTGGAAAAGCTGGGCTTTCAACTCCGGCAGGCCCAACGTTTGACGGGATGCATCAGTGTACGCATTCGCTACGCCAATTTTGATACCGTTAGCAAACAAATACGTATTCCTTTTTCCGCCCGGGACGACGAATTGATCCTCAAAGCACTGGGACTCTTCGAAAAACTCTACACCCGACGGGTTCGATTACGCCTGATCGGCGTACGTCTCAGCCGCCTGGCTCCCGGCCATCCTCAGCTCAATTTATTCGAGCCTCTGGCCAAACAGGCAGATTTGTATGTTGCCCTCGACCGCTCTCAGCTTCGGCATGGTGTGGGGATTGTTGGGCGAGGTGATCCCAGCGGGATGAAATGGTCGTAGGGATGCTTTATGAAAACATCCCTACGAAATCTATTATCCAATGCTGTACTGAAACAGGATCACGATATCTTCTACCACATCAGGATCCAGGCCACCAGTACCGGCATCCAGGTTCCAATCGCCCAGTGGATCGCCCGTCAGCGTGAAATTCCCCCTTTGTAAGTCGCCTTCTGCCATCCAGCCACCGCTGGGACCATTGCCACGAATGTCCAGGCTGACACTGCTCAGACTCTCACCATCACGCGGCTTGATGTAGACCTCAACATTGCCGAGCAAGCTGAGATCGCGGCTGCGGACAAGATGTGGGAAGTGCATCAGGCCCAGCGTGATGACGCTTTGTTGTGGTGCATTGGTTGGTGGATGAAGCAGTTGGTGAAATTCAGCGGGGAAAAACTGCCGGAGGCTGATCATGCGTCCCAGGCCAGTATTGTCGGCTGATAAGACGTCCAGGAATTTGTTGAGACTGTCTTCCATCTCTGCATTGACTTCCGCCTTGAGGGCTTCCCCGCCTTCACGAGATGTGTAGTTGAGATGAATCACCACATCGGAGATGCTATCGTGGTCAAACTGTGGAAAGGCAGTCGGCAGTTCCAGCGCCCATTCACTGACCGCGCCTGCCCCTTCAAATGGCAGATAGCGCTCATCCCGGAAGTTGAGTTCAAACATGCCACTGTCCGACTGGGCGTTGCTGGTGGCAATCGACTGAATACCGGTCAGATTATGCAGAAAACGAATGTCTTCAATCCCGGTATAGGCATAGCTGCCGGTGGCAGTGCTGTCATTGCGGACGCGACTGCGCAGCAGGCGAAGGGTGGCACTTACACTGGTGTAAGGACCCGCGACACAAGGAATGCTGATGCTAACTGATTTGATCCGGCGCAGATACTGTCCGGGAAAATCGAGGTCAAAAATGGCTTCCGGTAAGATAAACTCACAACGACCGTTTGTTTTTAGTTCAAAAAGCGCAGCCGGATCGAGGTCTTGCAGAGAGATGTGTTTTGTTACTTCATACTCCCGTCGGTTCATCTCGGTGTATGCCATTTCCATGCGCCGGATGTCCAGTAGCAGTTTTTCTCCTGAGAGCAGCCCTTTCTTCAAACTGTCCCAATAGCCAAACTGAATGTAATTGGTGTCAAAATCGCCCAACTCATATCGGAAACACCGCTCAGCCTGTTTGGCTGTGTCATAAGCCAACTTATAGGCTTGAAAATACAGCCCTGATATCGCACCCGTCATCCATTGATAGAGTTCCTGATTGGTGAATTTATCTTCGTAATACTCGGCCAGTTCTTTGGTATGTTTGCTTTGCTCTTCATGTCGTAGCAGCTCTCGGTCGGCGATGCTCATCCGAATCTGCGCGGCGAAAATCTGTTTGGCAATCTGCTCAACTTCACGCTCCGCCAGTTCCGCCTGGAAATCCCAGTCTTCCTGCCGTCTGATGCGGCTTGCCGCGATGGATGACATATTGGCCTGGAAGCGCGCAATGGCAGCAAATAACTGTTCCGAAGCGGCGAAGGCTTCTTCGACCTTAGCCAGGTTGTTTCCACCAAAGCGGGCTTTGACGAGGGGAGACGAGATGCCGGCTCCACCGGCGTCAAATTCGGGGATCAACCCCATGATACTTTTGGTCAGATGGCGCACCTGACCCATCTCTTCATGGCGACGGGCATTGCGTAGGTTGCGGACATGTGCATCTTCCTCCGGAATGGTAGACTCCCGGGAACGGTAGAAATCTGCCCGGAACTGGGCGCGTAGTCTGCTGAGTTGCAAGCCTTCAACATTGACCAGGGCTTCCTCTACTGCCTGCTTTTTCGCCCGATCCATCACTTTCAACAGGCTGATTTCATGGGTATTGCGCAAAATTGCCAGCTCTTCCCCACTTCTCTTCTCTAAGGCGGAAAGCAACGCATTGCCCAGAGATTGTACGTCTTTGGTCAGGGCAATGGCTTTCTGAAGCATGTAGGTGAAACGATAATGTGGCAAAGGTGCATTCAAATCATTGAGTACACTGCTGATGTCCACACCTGCCGCCGCTGCTTTGACCAGTAGGGCCGGATCAATCGGCGGCTCAAACAGCGCCAGACTTCTCCGTACCCCTTCAATGTTGAGGCAATTGCGGATTTTGAACAGACGATCTGCCACCGTATCCCAATAGCCAAGTAGTTTGGGATTGTTGGGGATGCAGAAATACAAAATACCGTCCAAACTCCCACTGGCAGCGTTGTTACGGCCGCTGCGGTGAAAGGACAAGCCATTTACGCCCAATGCTGACTCAATTTCGACCAGGGCGTTGGAAAAGGTATCCAGCTCAGGGAACAAATCATTGAAGGTCGATGGCTCTGGCTGCGCCCGATCCACACCGACTGGTTTCCGGCCCAGAATCTGTGCGGCCAGCACATAGAGTTGGGTCGCTTCGTTGATGGATTCGATGGTATCGCGTCGGAAGAGATGATCTCCCCAATTGATGAGATTGTCGAGATACTTCATTACCACGGTGCGCATATAGGAGACCACGCGCATGCGGGCGATCAGGTGAGGCTGAAATGGGTTTTCCTCCCAGGCAGCAATTTGTGCTTCCAGATCTGCATCACCATCATTGAGCAATGCCAATAGTTCATTGATATTGCCTTCACCCGCAAACTCATGAAAGGGTTTGCATTTCCAGAAACGTTGCGGAACGGGCCCTTCTACTTCCGTGGGGTTGAAAATGTAATGAAACCACCGCTGGGCTGCTTCAAACTTCTGGTTCTGCATGAGGCGGGTGGCCATCATGAGTGGAATGTGAAAGAAAAGTTCCCAGTTGTATTGGCTGTAAGCACCGCCAAAATTGAAGTCGATGTTTTCGATCGGATACGGGCGCTTCACCAGGCTGGTCGGCTCATATTCTGATTCGAAGATATCGTAAGCTGCCGCCCGTTGATGCAACAATGAACTTGCTTTCTGCCCGTCGGCAGGATCCGGATTCAACAAACCATCGATGCCGGCCCGATTCAATTCTTCAATCATCAGGCAGGTGTAGGGATGGAAAAAGTTGCGGAAGTCAAAGCGCTTATTAACCCAATATTTGAGATTGGCCCAACTGGCATGGCCTACATCAACCAAAATACCAGACACACTTTGGTCGCTGAAGCCATAGCCGCCCTGCAAGATGGCATCATTGCTTTGGACCAAAGCCCGGCTTGTCGTTCGTGCGTTCAGACTGGCATTGAATCCACCATTTTGCAATCCATCGGTTGGGACAAAAAACTGCGTCAGGCCTCCCTGATTCAGAAATGCTGTCTCCCGGTTGATCACTGCCAGCTCGCCATAATTCCCCTGGAAATACTCTTCTCCTCCGACGGTCTGCACCACATCATAAGGTGGCGGATCAACCACGCCAAACCCTGGTTCCAGAATTTCCGGATCACGATAGATTTCTTCCCAAACATCAATGACAAAGGGATCAATCTGGGCGACATCCAGCCCAAAATCAGGTGTTCTGCGACGGGTTCGGTAGGTATAATAGTCTTCCGGTACCACAAAGTAGCTGCGGCGGTTGGCTTTGTAGAAAAATGGGGAACGCGCGAGGAAGTTGTAGTAGTAATTGGCGGGCTGTACTACGTCAAAGCCATGGGAAGCATCCAGAATTGCAGCCTGCTTTTTATTGGTGGTCAGACCTTGCTGCGCCACCTCCATCTCGAATGGCTGAGACCCTTTGGATTGGTAAAAGGTATAGCGCGCCTGGGTATTGGTCGGACGATCATGGGTAATCGCTTCATCAAAGAAGAAGGTACTGATTGAACCCAAAAATCCCAGGGCCCCTTCCACTCTGATGGTGAGGTTGGTACCATAAGCTTCCACCCCATTCGCACCGACCATGGTACCCCGACAACCGGCCATGATAAAATAGCCCACTTGATTCGATCTGTCTTCATCCGGGTCAATCCCAGACACCCGAATTTGTACGATCAGTTCATTGCGGGATGTATTGACGTAGGGTCGCAGGAAATATTGACTCCTTGGTACGAAATAATCTGATGAGGGCGATACAAAGCCGTCAGCCAGTTGGGGCTTACTCCATTCTCCATCCTGAAACTCGGTCCAGCTCAATTGCAGATCGAAGCGTTGACGGGCTTCGCTGATGCCACCGTCAAAGTCAGGGTTTTCCTCATTGACCGTGATGAATTTGAGCCACATCAGCATCAGACGGCGATTGTACATCACCGGGGCTACATGATCGCTTTCAATCTCTACATCCAGTTTCCGCCAATTGCCCCATTCACCATCCTCATATTGACGATGGTAGTATTCATGCGGACTGCGGTTGGTGCGGGCAAATACATGCGTGATGCCATTTTCCTCGTCATAAAACATCGAACGCACGTCTAACTCTGCAATTTCGTCCAATTTGCGTAGATATCGCAGATAGGCGCTTTCCACCGCATATGATCTGTGATCAATAGTTTCAGTATGTCCTGCTTTTTTTAGAGCCTTATTGGCCTCTGTAGCCCATAAGGCTCTCATTTTGAGTGTGGAAC
>JBCBZF010000467.1:0-5462 GCA_039815525.1 Bacteroidota bacterium
CACAAGAAATTCGTGTAAACTCCCGGTCTCCTGCACCATACCCTGGAGACTGCCTAGTCGCAATTTTGTTGCATAATCAATCAAAAAGGCATACAGATCCAGCTTATTTTTAAAATAGCGATAAAAGCCTCCTTTGGACATCCCTACATTTTTGACAATCTGGGAAACAGAAGCGCTTTGATAATCATATTGAGCGAATTCGGAAAAGGCTACGTCCAAAATCTCTTTTTGGCGCTTGGGGGTAAGTCTATAAAAAGTTTGTAATGGCATGGGGAAGCGACTTAGTGGTCGCAAGATAGACCACCCAGTCGCGACTACCAAGTCGCCGGTCTATTTTCCCAACTCGAGCAGCTCTGTATTGGACCAAATTTGTTGGGAGGAGGCTTGAGGTGCCTGGCTGGATAGCTGCCACATAGCCTGCGCGACTGTCTGAGCGGAAATTGGTTTGTAGGAACTGGGAAGGATGGGTGCAAACGCATTCATAACGACCTGGGCCATTGATTCTCCCATACGGTATTCTTCGCGGTCTCCGAGTAATAAGCCCGGTCGAAGAATTTTGAGATCCTGAAAATCAAGCGCTTGCAAATCTTTCTCCAGATCTCCTTTCACACGGTTGTAAAAAAACCATGACTCAGAATCTGCGCCATTGGCAGATACCAATAAATACTGGGGAACCTGATTCTTTTTTCCAATCCGCCCAATTTCCAGAGGAATATGGTGGTCTATCTGACGAAAAGCCTCTTCCGAGCCAGCTTTTTTAATGGTCGTACCAATACAGCAGAAAATGGCATCGCCTCGCAGCGTATCAGCGGGAATTGCGTCGAAATCTACGACCACGATTTCCGTTTTGGCACTTGCGACCGCTAAGTCGCGGCGGGAGAAAAAATAGATCTTCTCCCAATCATCGTCTGAATCAAGGAGTTGGTGCAGGGCTTGTCCAACCAAACCCGTTCCCCCAAACAACAAAGCAGTTTTTCCAGACATTGTGATGAAGCGGTATCGATTAGTAAGATAGACAAATTCTGACACGAATTTAATCAGAGGCGACACGCTTGATTAAGGAGCCTCTATTTTCTCAACCTTCTGTTCCAAGTGGATGTATACTCAACTAAATCAGCTCTTTATGAAAAAAACCCTTACCCTATCTATTGTGTTCTTTGCCTTTCTATTCTGCCTCGGTTTACCGATGCTTCAGGCTAACAACCAGAAACATAAAGAGGTAGAATTCCGGGTTTTTCCGAATCCTTCTGAAGGGAAGTTTACGGTTGAAGTTGACCCGAAAGGTAATCAACAAACTGAAGTGAGCGTGGTGAGTCTAATCGGACAACGTGTATTTGTCCAGCAACTTGAATCACCTGCGCGTATCGACATCGATCTGCAAAATCACCCCAAAGGAGTCTATTTTGTCCAGATCCAATCTGAAACAGAAACATTGACCAGACGTCTCGTCATCCGATAATCATTGCTCTTGTCATCGAGGATGCCCGTCTGAATGTATATTTGGTTATTGATGAGGTCAGGTGAAATCACGAAATTGTGGTTCACCTGATTTTTTTATGCAAAAATTACTTATCCTTCTTTGCTTCATCCTGACTGCCTGTGTGAGTCGTGATCAGCCTCAGCCTTGTACGACCTGTTTTGATCCCAATCCGGAAGAAGTGTGGGAAAGCACGACTGCTCAGGGAATTTCTCTCTACACCAATCAAATCCGGGGCTTGGTTCCTGATAGCAATGACCAACTGTTCATTGTCCAATCGCTGGGGTATTCCATCGCAGATGCCAATGGTATTGAGCGGGTCCGGGCCAGCGAGCAGGAGATTTTTTGCGTCAGTCAGGACCCAATTCGGCTGGGAGGCAAGAATATCCTGGTCACACTTGATCAGGGCAATGGTCCGTTCTTTCCATTTGATTTTACAGAGGCCATGACCGCCCTGCTCAACATTGGGGATGATCGGATATTTGCTGGGGGGGAATTTGGCCGTTTGGTGGAGTGGAAAAATGGAAAATGGCAGGAACTGGCTGTACCATTTGATCAAAACTTGCCGTTGGAAGGTCGCGCGATTACGGCTTTGGCCTTCGACGAACAACAACAGTTGTGGGTTGGGACCAAGGATCAGGGCTTTTTCATCCGGCAAAGTGGTGTTTGGTCTCAACAAACAGCCCAGAAAAAAATCGCTGCCATAGAGCTGGGCCGTAATGGCCTGGTATTCGTAGCAGATGAGGAAGCAGGTCTCTTTCGTTATCAGGATGGCGGAGGAGAAATCATTCCCATAGGGCTGAATGGGGCGCGTTTAAAGGCTTTGTTCCTTGATGAGCGGGGACGCTTGTGGATTGGGAGCGATCAGGGTGTGCGCAGGATTCACAATGCCCTGCGCAGTGCGCCTTTCAATGTTGATGGCTTTGACATCAATGATGGCCTGTTGGACAATGAAGTACAACACATCTATGTAGATGGAGAAGATTGGTGGTTTGGTGGGCCAAGAGGTCTATCCCATCGTTTTCTGCGCTAAGGGCGCAGCTTTTCGCCTTTGAAAACTGGCAAAGAGCGCGTTTTTCAGCGCTTCATCAAGTCCTTCAATCTGGATATCTTTGGCACGGAATGCCCCATTCCGACACAGGGCAACGGCACGAATCAGCGGGAATGCTTTCAGCAAAATTTCTGCAAACTCTGCTTCAGGATCAGATAAAGCCACAATTGCCCCACCACTGCCAAAAGACAACTCTTCCCCCCGATTGACCATGGTCCGAATCGCAATATTGAGTCCAGCACTGCCAGTCAGACTCAGAAAGCCAATGCTCCCGGTATATACACCACGCGCCAACTTTTCTTCCCGATCAATGATCTCCATGCTGCGTTTTTTCGGTGCACCAGTGATAGACCCACCTGGAAAACCAGCCCGTAGCACATCAATCATGCTCTTATCAGCGTTCAGGCGCCCTTTTACCGTGCTGACCATTTGATGGACAGTCTCAAAGGATTCGATGCCCATCAAAGTCGGAACATGTACCGAATCAATTTCACAGACCTTGCCTAAATCATTGCGCAGTAAATCCACAATCATGAGATTTTCTGAGCGGTCTTTCTCACTATGCTGTAATTCCGCTTTCAATTTCTTATCCATGACCGCATCAGCTACACGGCGGATGGTCCCTTTGATGGGCTTGGTACTCACTTCCTTTTGTGCGTTGAGTTCCAAAAACTGTTCGGGGGAAGAAGAAAGGATCTGCCAATCGCCAAAATTGAGCCAGGCCGCATAAGGTGCCGGATTGCTTTTCCGCAGCATCTGGTACAAAGCCAGCGGATGACAACTGCTTTGCGTGGAAAAATGATTGGTCAGACACACTTCATAGCTTTCGCCCGCAAAGATTTCTTCCTGACAATTTTGAATGGCGGCTAAATATGCCTGATGAGACAGGTTCAGGGAAAACCGTATTTGCTCATGGCGGCGTTTGATAGGTGCTTGCCAGCGAGCCTGCAATGCACCAATTCGGGCTTTCGTTTCCGCCAGCCATGCTTTTTCGCCATCTACCGCGACCAGATACAACTGATTGTCCACATGATCAATCACGAGATAACGGGAAACCATCAGCAAGGTAGCATCTGCACCTTCGTACGGCAGGGCTGCGTCCGCATCTACATCTTGTTTAAGTTCATACCCCAAACTACCAACCAGCCCCCCCTGAAAAGGGAAAGGTAGGTCTGCTTTTTCCGTCACACGTCCATTGCCCAATATCTCTTCCAAATAATCAAACAAGGCTTGATGGATGTGTTGGCGCGTGTGTTGATCCTCTCGAACGATGATTTGTCGGGCTGCATCATAATCCAGGCGGAAATCTTCCGGCCCCTCCCCCATTTTTCCCAGATAGGAAAAACGTCCTTTCCGCTCTCCAGCCTGGCAACTGTCTAACCAAAAGCTGTTTTTTTCCTCTCCATACAATTGGGAAAAGAGCTGATCTGCCGGTAGGTGGAGTGCGAATTTTTCAAATTGCAGACGAGTTTGCGCGGCAATCGTAGGGGAATCCGCCAAAACCTGATTTGGAAGGGGAAATGATTTTTCTGGAAAAAAATGTTGGAAGAAGTTCAGAATCAGTTGATCGCCCCATTCAGTTGAAATTGACTCAGGATGATACTGTACACCCCAAAAGTTTTTCTCACGATGCTTCAAGGCCATGACCAGTCCATCTTCCGTCCAGGCAGTGGGCTGTAAACGCTCTGGCAATGGTTTTGCGGCAATTAAGGAATGATAACGCACGACTGAAAAGGCAGGTGGACAAGCAGCAAACATCTGCGGATCATTGCATTGAATCTTACTCAAGCGACCGTGACGCGGTTCGGGTGCGCGAATCACTTCCCCTCCTGCAGCGCACACCATACCCTGAAAACCCAAACAAACCCCAAAAGTAGGGACATTTAACTGTTGCAGGATGGAAGCACATACGCCAAAGTCCGTCTCACGAGCCGGATGTCCAGGGCCTGGCGACAAGATGATGGCGTCTGGCGCCAATTGCCGGACGCCTTCCAGCTCAATCTGATCATTTTGCCTGACAATGGGAATGACACCACTTACCCGCGCAATCTGCTGGAACAGATTGTAGGTAAAGGAATCATAATTGTCAATTAGTAAGATCTTCATCAGGCCACACATTCCAGACTTTGAGACGGTATTGGGTCGTCAAAGTTACGTTGCGGGCTGATCGGATCTATAGGTCTTCCTGGATTTTTTGTTTGAGTTTGGCAATGTCTTTCTCCACTTTCCTGAAAAAGCGATTGCGCTCTCGTTCCCCCACTTTGCTGATTGGCTGAGAGCGGGCGGTCAGGTTTTCCAGCCATTGGGACTCCCGGGCGCAGAAGACGGGATTCTGAGTGGAAAGGTACTCGATGGAGTTGTAGACGAGAAAGGCAGTAGAGTATTCGCCGAAATTGATCACGAAGACATTGTCGATGACCACCAGCTCATTGAAAAACAATTCAAAGTTCGGCACCCGATCTGAAGGTGGAGAATCTTTGAGGAATTTGTAGCCTCTGGCCGCCTGATCACGGATGTGTGCCATCATTTCTTCGACCTTCATTGTAATGGTCAGGGCATCCTGAGCTGAGCTGAACAGGCCAGACTCATAATAATAATCGATTTGTTTGAGGAAACTGGATGTGGTTTCTACGTTCCAGATTTCAGTCGCCGGGATCAATGAATAAATCTCAGAAATCTTGCGGCACAGATCGACACAACGAGCCAGTTTCTCTCCATTTTCATCCAGGCTAAAAGTCTTTCCTTCCAAAGAAGGGTCATTATAAATGGTTTTTTGCCAGAAAAACATTTTAAAGCGGGCCAGTTCCGGAAAGGGGAACAGATGAAAGACCGGAATGTCTTTGGCCGCATTAAATATATGTTGAATACCTTGTTCCTGAATGTCTCGCAAAATCCGCAGAATATTGGCCAGGTAATCTTCAAAGTCCATGTTGG
>JBCBZF010000308.1:0-6871 GCA_039815525.1 Bacteroidota bacterium
GCAGCAAACAAACCGACCCCCCGAAAAAGTACGTTATTACCTATATCATACCGATAACGGAGCCTCTTAGGAGGCTCTTTTTTTTATGTCAGCTCTCTTTGCCCAAAGTTGCTTACTTTGACCAGGCAAACTCACATTCAATTAAGAACATGCCCAATCTTGCCCAGGAAATCTTTGGGACCATTCTATTCCTTATCGCCGTCATTGACCCGTTTGGGTCAGTTCCGGTTTATCTGGAAGCCACCAAACAGTTTGAAAAGGCAAAAAAGCAAAAGGTTGCCATCAGGGCTTCTTTTATCGCCTTTTTTATCCTTCTGTTTTTCATTCTCCTTGGACAATTAATCCTGGAGGGTATGGATGTTTCGCTGGCAGCCTTTCAGATATCAGGAGGGGTCATCCTGTTCCTCTTTGCCTTGACCATGGTGTTTGGTGAAAGTAAACCAGAAAGTGAAAAGCAGCTGATCCAGGACGAAAGAAGCGTAACCATTTTTCCCATCGCCATTCCCTCTATTGCTTCACCGGGGGCCATCATGGCCGTGGTCCTGATGACCGACAATCACCTCTATACCTTCCAACAACAGGCCGTTACCACCCTGCTGATCTTTTTAGTGGTAATGCTCACCATGCTGTTGTTGCTTGCCGCCAATTCTGTTTTTGAACGAATAGGCGAATATGGCATTACCCTGATCAGTAAGATCATGGGATTGATCCTGGCTGCCTATGCTGTCCAGAGTATTCTGAGCGGATTAAAGGATTTTTTTATGGGATAATTTTCTGTTGAAGCCAGTTTCTATTCACACATTCCGATCATCAGGCCATGATCATTCAAGCATTTCTTCCAGATCAAGGATTCTATCAATTCGAGGCGACCAATCTCACAACCGACTTCCATGCCCATCCAGCCATTGAAATCATCATTGCTTTGGAAGGCAGATTTTCTGTAAACGGCCGGCAAGAACACTTTGATTCGGTACGAGGCATTTGTATCAATCGTCAGGTATCGCATCAGCTCATTGCCCCGGATTGTCGCTTTCAGTTGATGATGTTGGAGGATTTGTATTGGACCCAAGAATCGCTTGCATCCATTCTGCCATTTAGCCTTGAAGAAGAAATGATCAGTTTTGACCCATCGGTTTTCGCGGCTGACTTCGCACATCATATCCCCACGCCCCGCCAGCTTGATCTCCGGGTAAAAGAAGTTGCTGCCTTCATCCAATCTCATTTGACCGAACAGGATCTATCTCTTCCCGCTTTGGCGGAGCGGGTTCATCTTTCTCCCAGTCGATTGTCTCATCTTTTCAAAGTAGAAATGGGGCAGAGTCTTCAGCATTTCATTTCCTGGAGTCGCTTAAAGAAATGCATTCAGATCAGTCTCCAAAATGGGATTCACCTGCAGGAGGCAGCATTGGAAGCAGGTTTTTTTGATCCGCCTCACTTCAGCCGACGCTTCAAACAATTTTTCGGGATCAAAGCTTCCGCCACCTACAATAGCCAGATCGTACAAGAATCAGGAAGAGATACGGACTAATTTGCCGGTCTAACGCAATCACAATGTCCCATTCTTCTCCACAAAACATTCGGCCTCTCATTTTAAAAGACATTCCAGCCCTCCAGACCGTCATCAGTGCCAATGAGATGTTTCCACCGGAAATGTTGCCAGAGATGGTAGCACCCTTTCTGGAAGACAAAGCAGAAGGGGAATACTGGCTCAGTTGGGAACACAAAGGCGAAGCCATCGCACTGGCCTATTTCGCACCGGAACGCATGACTGAAGGCACCTACAATTTATATTTGATCGCCGTAGATCCAGCGCATCACAGCCAGGGCATCGGGCAGAAAATGATGCGCTACATTGAAAGCTTTCTCGCCAATCAATCCGTCAGAATTCTCCTGGTCGAGACCTCGGGTTTACCCGAATTTGCCCGCACCAGGTCCTTCTATCATCAAAATGGTTACACTGAAGAAGGCAGAATCAGAGAGTTTTATGCAAAAGGAGAGGACAAAGTGATTTTCTGGAAGAAGTTGGCGACCAATTGATCAATCAAATCCTCTTGTACCGAACGTGAAATGTTTTTTGGAAAAAAAATTCCCCAACCATTTTCATTTGAGTATATCTTCCCGCATGAGTTGGATCAAAACCATTCCTTTTGCAGAGGCAAAAGGACAATTGAAAAAATTGTACGAGCGGGTCAAAGGGCCTGACAACAATGTGGACAATGTGCTGATGATTCACAGCCTGCGCCCACACAGCCTGGAGGGCCACATGAAGTTGTACAAAAATGTGCTTCACCATGCCGGTAATCGCCTCCCCAAATGGTATCTGGAAGCCTTGGGCGTGTACGTCAGTCAGTTGAACCAATGCATCTATTGCGTTGCGCATCATTTTGCAGGTTTCTCACGACTGTTAGGTGATACAGAAAAGGCCAGGCAATTCCGGCAATGTGTGGAACAGGACCAGATGGCAGATTTTTTTGCGGGGCGCGAACTGGCGGGCTGTGCGTATGCAAAAAAACTGACGCTGGCACATGCCAGCATGCAGCAGCCTGACATTCAGGCCTTGCGTTCAGCCGGTTTCAGCGATGGAGAAATTCTGGAAATCAACCAGGTGGTGAGCTATTTCAACTATGTCAACCGCATGGTGGTCGGTTTGGGTGTCAACATCGAGGGAGATATTCTAGGGCTTTCTCCCAACAACAATGATGATCCAGAGGCCTGGAATCATGATTGATTTCCCCTCCTTCCCTAAAATCCAAAATACGCCTTCGCATTCCCGTAGCAGATTCGCCGCACAATTTCCCCCAGCCAATCCAGATCTGCGGGTATTTCTCCTCTCTCCACTTCGCTACCCAGAATATTGCACAGAATCCGCCGGAAATATTCATGTCTTGGATAGGATAAAAAGGAGCGCGAATCGGTCAGCATGCCCACAAAATGGCTCAACAAGCCCATATTGGACAGCAAATTGATCTGTTCGGTCATCCCGTCTTTCTGATCGAGAAACCACCAGGCTGATCCCCATTGCATTTTTCCAGCCACTGAGCCATCGTTAAAATTACCAATCATGGTGGCCATCATGGCATTGTCACGGGGATTGAGGTTGTACAAAATGGTTTTGGCCAATTTGTCCTGCGCATCCAACTGCGCCAGATAACGGACCAATGGTCCGCCCTGCTCAAAATCACCAATCGAATCAAAGCCGGTATCCGGCCCCAATTGCTGCATCATGCGTGGATTGTTGTTGCGCATAGCGCCCAGATGAAACTGCTGTACCCAGCCTTTTTCCTGATACATTTCGCCCAGATGCAACAACAAAGCCGATTTAAATTGCAGCTGCTCGTTTTTGGTCAGGCTATTACCAAGACGAATTTTATGATAAATCCAATTGACGGCTTCATCGGTAAAAGGCGCAGCATACATTCTTTCCAAACCATGGTCAGACAGACGGCAGCCATGATCATGGAAGTAATCAATCCGCTGCTGCAGGGCACTCAGCAGATCGATGAAATGATCCAAACCCGAATGGGTACAGGTGGACAACTTATTCATATAAGCATTGAAGGCTTCCGGATCTTCAAGCTGCAAAGCTTTGTCAGGGCGAAAAGAGGGAAACACTTTCACCTTCCAGGCATCTGTGGCAATCTTCTGGTGATGGGCCAGATCATCCGTCGGATCATCGGTGGTACAAATCACCTCCACCTGCATGCTTTCGACCAGTCCCCGGGCGCTAAAAGCAGCGGTCTGTAACTGATTCGAAGCTTTCTGATAGATCGCATCAGCAGTTTGGGGAGACAGAATCTGATCAATGCCAAAGTAGCGCTGCAATTCCAGATGAGTCCAGTGGTAGAGAGGATTGCGCAGAGTAAAAGGAACGGTTTCTGCCCATTGAGCAAATTTTTCCGCTGGACTGGCATCACCAGTGCAGTATCTTTCTGCCACCCCATGCGTCCGCATCGCCCGCCATTTATAATGGTCTCCTTCCAACCAGACTTCCGTCAGATTGGCAAATTGTCGATCGTTGGCCAGGTCTTCGGGAGACAAATGGCAATGATAGTCAATGATCGGCTGATGGGCCGCTACCTCATGGTAGAGTTGACGGGCGGTTCTGGATTCCAGCAAAAAGTCAGCGTCAAGGAAGGCTTTCATGAATCCATATTAGCCAAAAAAGCTTTGCTGCGAAAGCCTGAGATCAGATCGCAGCTTTGGGAACGGTTGAAAACAATCAGGGAGCAGGATTGGGAATGCGATGATGAATTTTATTGATCTCGTTGAGAATGGTCGGTTTGAGTTTATTCTCAACGCTGTCGATGTTTTCCTTTAGCTGGGCCATGGAGGTTGCCCCGATGATGTTGCTGGTCAGAAAGGGCTGGGCATTGACGAATCCGAGGGCCAGTTGCGCGAGGCTCAATTCGTACTTATCAGCCAATTCCAAATAAGCTTCTGTGGCCTGATACGCCAATTCCCCACTGTAGCGGGACATTTTCTTGTACAAACTGATGCGTCCGCTTTCTGGCTTTGGGCCGCGATGATATTTGCCGCTCAGCATGCCAAATGCCATGGGTGAGTAGGCCAACAGACCAGCGCTTTCCCGGATGACCACTTCGGCCAGCCCTACTTCAAAGCTACGATTGAGCAGGTTGTAGGGATTCTGGATACTGGCACAACGTGGCAGTCCATGCTGCTCAGCCAGATAAATATAGCGCATCATGCCCCAGGGCGTTTCGTTGGAGATCCCAAAATGGCGGATTTTCCCTTCCTTGACCAATTCGTCCAAACCCTGCAATACCTCCAGAAGGTTGTCATCCCATTTATCGTGTTTGCTATGGCGATAGCCAAGTTGCCCAAAATAATTGGTGCGGCGTTCGGGCCAATGCAATTGGTACAGATCAACATAATCCGTTTGCATGCGGCGAAGCGAACCTTCGATTGCTTCCCGCAATTGGGGGCGGCCAAAACCCATTGGCTGGCGAATGTATTTGAGGTGGGAAGCCGGACCGGTAATTTTGGTAGCGATGACCACATCATCCCGGCGGCCACGCTTTTGCAACCAACTCCCAATGTACTCTTCGGTAAGGCCGAAAGTTTCCTCCTTGGTTGGAACCGCATACATTTCTGCCGTATCAATAAAATTCACCCCACGGGAAATGGCGTAATCCAATTGTTCGTGTGCCTCGGCTTCGGTGTTTTGTTCGCCATAGGTCATGGTGCCAAGGCAGATCTTACTGACTTCAATATCGGTTTTGCCTAAAGTAGTGTACTCCATTCAGCTAATTCTATTATGATTTACTGCACCTTTTAACTTCCAGAAGGGGCAAAATGATTGAGGGAAATGTTTTTTTTCAGCGACAAATCTGAGTTGCATTGGTGCCTTAGGTAATTCAACAAACCTAAACGCTCTCTTATCCAAGAAACGCCTGAACAGGAATGTGCTTTAAAAGCAATTTCCCGCCTTTCATTTATTCAAAGCGATCATTCACACATTTGCACCAGAACAAAATTTCCAAAACCATAATTTCATTAAAACGAAAAAAATTCCTCAACCCAAACATGAAACTATTTATGAAATTCCTTTTACCCATGATCATTGCGCTGGGCTTGATGTATTCAACCCAGGCCATCGCCCAAACAACCGTGACGCTTTCCGCTTCTGCCGATGCCATGCTTTGGAGCAATGGTGCAAACAACAACTATGGAAATTCTCCAAACAATGTCATTTATCGCTGGACCAATGGTGGCCTGTGGGGGCAGAAACGTGTGTTGATTGATTTCGATTATTCTACGATTCCACAGGGGACAGACATTGTTGATGCAAGGCTTTCATTGTACTATAACCCAAATACCAATGATGCGACCGGGGTACATTCTGGCAACAATGAATTCAGGGTCAGATCTGTCTTCAATAGCTGGGGAGAAACCACGGTTACCTGGGCAAGCCAACCGAGTAGTTCTGCCTTAAATGAATTATTCGTTCCTGCCAGTACCTCGAATACCCAGGATTACCTGAATCTGGACGTGACAGATATGGTCAGGGATCAGATTTGCCGGGGCTGGGAAGGCGGATTTATTCTTCAGCTAAACAACGAAGGCTTGTTTCAGCGCAGAGGGGTTATCCTGGCTTCACGAACCCACCCTAATGCCTCATTACATCCAGTTCTGGAAATTACCTATGCCCCTTTTTCACTTAGTATCCAGCCCAATGCACAAGACGGGAAGGATGCCACGGTCTGGAACAATGGTGCGACCACCAATTATGGGAACAGCCCTTATCTGAATACCTACCTATGGTCAAATAGCTCGCTACCCAATCCACTTGACCCGGGTATCAAACGATTTTTTACAGAGTTTGATCTGGGGCTCCTTCCACCCGGCGCAACCGTTACAGATGCAAGGCTCTCTTTGTTTCATGATACGGCAGATCCTGATCCAGGTCAGACCATTCCATTTTCCCAAAACTGGTTTATCGACTATGATCTGGCTATTCAAAGGGTTACACAGAGCTGGACGGAAAACCAAGTTACCTGGGCAAATCAACCCACTGCTACCACCGCCAATCAAGTTGTTGTAGGACCGGCCACGACCACCACCCAAGATTATACCAATATCGATGTAACAACATTGGTCAACGACATGCTGGCAAATCAAAACTTTGGATTCTTGTTTCGGATGGAAGATGAAAGCGACCGGAGAGCGGCCTTATCATTTGCATCCAGTGATAATGCCAATACTGGCTTTCATCCTTTGCTGGTCATGGAGTACACCTTCTGCGATACTGCCCCTCTCCCACGTTTAAGTGGAGATCCATTGATTCTTGAACCAGTTGACATTGATATATTCCCGAATCCAAGCAGTGGTCAGGTAACGATTTCGTCTCTAC
>JBCBZF010000893.1:0-3051 GCA_039815525.1 Bacteroidota bacterium
ACTTTGGAGATGGGAATACATCTACCGCTCAAAATCCGACCCATTCTTATTCGACACCTGGCACCTATACGGTCAGCTTAACGGTCACCAATGTGTTGGCCTGTAGTGATACAGAAAGTCGGACCAATGTCATCACTGTGCGCAACGGACCTGATGCAGAATTTGTGATGTCTGACACCATCAATTGTGCCCCATTGGCCATCGACTTTACCGATCTCTCAGTAGCAGGCGATGCACCGATCGTGGTGTGGAATTGGGAGTTTGGAGATGGTATACAGTCTTTGGCCCAAAATACCACCCATATTTACAACACGCCCGGGACCTACACTGTAAGGCTCACCACCATTGACGCCAATGGCTGTTTCAACCAGGACAGCACCACCGTACAAGCACTGGAAATCCCGGTTGCTGACTTTGTCTCGGCGGATACACTGGGTTGCGCGCCGCAAACGGTCTCATTTACCAATTTATCTACCTCGGCCTACACCATTACCTATTATAAATGGTTGTTTGGCGATGGCGACAGCGCAGAATTGGTCGCCAATCCCGTTCATGCTTACAATACCGATGGTATATACACAGTCAGTCTGATCATTGTGGATCAAAATGGATGTAGTGATACCATTACCAAACCCAACTATATCCGCCTCAGCCATCCAATCGCAGACTTTGCCTTTAGCAGCAACCAGGTTTGCCCTGGTATTCCGGTTGGTGTGAGCTTTACAGATACTTCGGTTCCAGACACCACGCTCGTAAGCTGGAATTGGGATTTTGGAGATGGCACCACCTCTACCCAACAAAACCCGAATCACTCCTACGCCACACCAGGCGTGTATACTGTTCGATTGATCGTCACCAATATTCTTGGATGCTCAGATACGATATCAGTTCCCAATACGGTCAATGTCCTCACGCCTCCTACCTCAGTTTTTACCCCGTCTGATAACGATGGGTGTATGCCGCTGGCGGTTACTTTTTCAGAATCTTCAACTGATGGGGACGCAGCAATTGTCAGTTGGAGCTGGGATTTCGGCGATGGAAACAGCTCTTTGGTTCAAAATCCAACCTACACCTTCCCCACACCTGGCGTATATGGCGTTCAGTTGTTGGTAACGGATGCAAATGGCTGCCAGGATTCTGTGAGTCAAAATATCACGGTCTACGACTTACCCTCAGCAGATTTTGTTTCTGCGGACACATTGGGTTGTGCACCGCAAACCGTGAATTTCACAGATCTGAGCAGTGGTACACCAGGTATCGTAAATTGGTTTTGGGACTTTGGAGACGGCACCTTTGCAACGGTTCAAAACCCTGGACATACCTATGCAGCAAACGGTCAATATGATGTCAGCCTGGTGGTGATCAATGCCCAGGGCTGTCGGGACACTTTGTTGCGCCCCGCTTACATTCGTTTGAATCAGCCTGTAGCAGACTTCACAGCCTCCAGCACAACGATTTGTCCGGGTGCACAGGTTTCCTTTACTGATACGTCTATTCCAGATACTACGCTGGTCAGTTGGCTGTGGGATTTCGGGGATGGTACAAGCTCCACTTTACAAAATCCCTCTCATCTGTACACCAGCAGCGGCAATTATGATATTCGTCTGACGGTTACCAATGTGTTAGGATGTAGTCAGACCGAGCTCAAGACTGCTTTTATCGAAGTGCAGGAAGCACCTCTGGCACAGTTTACGGTACCAGACGTGGACGATTGTGCGCCTTTTGCCGTGAGCTTCAGCAATACATCCATTGCGGGCAGCAATCCAATTGTGGCCTGGGAGTGGAATTTTGGAACCGGCGCAGGCTCTGCTCTGGAAAATCCTTCGTATACCTTCCTCAATCCGGGGAACTACGATGTCCAATTGGTGGCAACCAATTCACTCGCTTGTACCGATACGTTCACACTTGCGGTAGAAGCACTTCAGTTACCAGATGCGAATTTCCGGGCCAGCGACAGTGTCGGCTGTGCACCTATCAGCATTACGTTCTTTGACCTCAGCACCGGGCCAGCAGTACTGACAGCCTGGGAATGGTCCTTTGGAGATGGCAATACATCTACTTCTCCGGTTCCTGTCAACACCTATCTGAACAATGGTCTGTACGATGTGAGTCTGAAGGTAACTGATATCAATGGTTGTGAGGATAGTCTCACCAAAGCACAGTACATCAAGCTACGGCAACCAGATGCAGATTTTACGGCTGATCAAACTCAGGTTTGTCCCGGTGTGAATATTCAGTTTACGGATAAATCTGTCCCAGATACCACGCTTCTGAGTTGGTCATGGGATTTTGGGGATGGCAACACCTCAGCGACACAGAACCCTGTCCACTCTTACAGTGCACCGGGTACGTACACCGTGAGTTTGACCATTACCAACATTTTGAATTGTGGTGACGCAGAGGTCAAAACAGCTTTTATCGAAGTGCTTCCACCACCCACTCCACAATTTACCGCTTCCGATACAGTCGGTTGTACACCACTTGGGGTGAGCTTCACCGATAATTCCTTTGGCAATCCAAGCCCTATCGTGGCCTGGGACTGGAACTTTGGAAATGGACAAACTTCTACGGCACAAAATCCGGCGACAGTTTTCAATACACCTGCCATCTATCCGGTAGCATTGACCGTAACAGATAACAATGGTTGTACTGCTACAAGGGTTGAGAATATTCGTTCGCTGGTGCTACCACAGGCTGATTTCCGGGCCAGTGATACCACTGGTTGTGAAGGGGTGATCAATTTCTTTGATCTGAGTAGTGGGCCGCAGGCCATTACTAGCTGGAAATGGTACTTTGGTGATGGGGACAGTGCATTGGTCCAAAATCCATCCCACAATTACCAAAGCACTGGCTTGTACACGGTTACTCTGATCATCACCGATGCCTTCGGTTGCGGTGACACGATTGAGAGACCAGATTATATCAACCTGACCCGCCCGATTGCAGATTTCACCCAAAGTGAAACGGTGGCATGTCCGGGAGAAGAAATTGAATTTCTGGACGCCTCTATCCCTGATCATCCAATCATTGACTGGAGTTGGGACTTTGGCG
>JBCBZF010001092.1:0-2408 GCA_039815525.1 Bacteroidota bacterium
CTCCTGATAAATTTCTTCATCATCCGTCAGACCATCTACAATGAGTTCGTCGCAAATCCGGTTATGCTCACGCACAAAGATGGTGTGCATAATGGTCAGGCCAACCTGTTCTCCCACTCTCACATCACCAGCAATCCACATTTTACCCTCATCATCAGCGCCGGCAGTGGCAGGTGCTGTCGTATCAACCGGACTGGTATATTCACCATCTGTGGTGTTGAAAGGCAGTAAATCACCGGCTGAGGTTTTGAGTTTCCCATCCACAAAGGTCCGAAGCCAATCAGCCCGCTCATCTTCAGAGCCATAAACATTAGAGCCATCCACCCAGGCAGTCAATACATTGAGCTGCTCTCTGGGCAAACCGTCATTGGGGAGATTGTAGTTTTCTGAGCGAAAAAACGGGATATCCATGGTAAACAGAGGCTCGTTGTCAGGAATCTCGATGTCCTCTTCTTCTTCCTCGTTTTCAGGCGTCAGATCAAGGTCATGGTCCAAAAACTGCCCCCAGTTGTAGACAATGGCACTGAGATTTTGGGCACTGAAGATAATCGAAGGTTGATCAACCACGATATTGGAGATATCTCTGGCCGAGCGACGGTTTTCGCCCCCCAGGCCTGCAAACGGATTAGCCGTACTATATTCTGCCGGCAAACAGCGTATCAATTCAATATCGGTCGACCCAAAATCCATCCGATTACCTCTGGAAACATTGTTACAGGTTCCATCAATGGAGCGATACAAAGCATTGGCATCACAATTCAGGGTATCCAGTACAGACCTTGGTTTCACTGAGACCCGGCGACCGTTGACCCGGGTATTGCGGCGGGTACCGCCAGGACGGTTGTTGTTTTGCGCGAGTAATTCTGACGCACCGGCAAACAACAGGAGTGCAATCAAGAAAAATGATTTTTTTAGCAGCATAGGAATTTCACATTAGATAAGATTTTTCCCGACCAAGCTGCTATACAAATTTGAAGGAAGTTTGTATTCGGAAAATCTAATATTTTAATCGTGAGAGCTACGGAAATTCGATCCGCATGCTATGCCGCTCATTTCGGAATGAATATTCAATTTCAAAGCCAGACACCTCGCAAATCTGTTTGACGATTGATAAACCCATGCCGGTTGAATCCTTCCGTTTGGCGGATTTCCGGAAGCGTTGAAAATAGGCAATCGGATCAAATTCAGGATCTGGACCCGTATTGGAAATCTCCACAAATTGCTTGTCCAGGCGGATCGATAGCGAACCTCCGATGTCGTTGTGCCGAATCCCATTGTGGATCAAATTGGTGAACAACAATTCGATCAAATAAGGATTCCCCTCAACTTCTGTGTCAGAGGCTGAGACATCAAGCTGTAGTTGTTTGAGGTCAATCATCTCACCAAATGCCTTCAGACTTCTCTGGATCACATCTTTCAGCTTGACAGGTTTGACCTCACGAAACTCCTGATTCTCGATCCTGGTGAATAAAAGAAGGGTGCGATTGAGTTGGGCCGCCCGTTGGAGGACGCCTTGTATTTCCTCTAAATGGAGAAACTCTGCTTCACCTAAACGATTGCTTTGTTGTAGTCGATCAATTTTTGATTTAATGATGGCGATTGGAGTCTGTAATTCATGTGATAAGTTCTCAGAAAATTCTTTCAGTCGGATATACTCCTGATGAGAGGCTTTGATAAAGAACTGCAGTCGCTCTTGTAAGACCTGGAATTCATCAATGTCTGTGTCTACAATTTTTGCCTGTGCATTCTGGGAAATATCGTGCTCCTTGACCGTGTTGAGGATTTGAAAAAAGGGTCGGAAAATTCGATTGAATTGCCATCTGTTGCCGAGAAACAATGTAAAAAGGATCAAGAGAGAGATGGTCCCGATTGCCATCAGGGCAATGGTTTTGAGATGCGGGGTGGCGACAATGTTTCGACTATATGTGATCCGAAACCATTGTCCCTTGATCTGCACATCCTGCGTCGCACGTCGGACTTCTGGTTTGATTTTCCCTGGCCCTTTAGCATGCTTCCGTCCTTTGTGATGGCGCACTGGCGGATGTTGTTCTCCAAGTGGAGGTGGTCGGTGCTGATGGCGTGGTGGCTTGCCAGGACTGAATATATCCAGGAATGGCAGAACGGAATTTTCCCGCAGTCGATTCCTACGGGTAATCTCAATCTTGACCACATCCAGATGGGGTTCTCTGTATTTGACAGAGTCTGAAGAAATGGTATCGATGGTCACATCATGTCTTTCAGCCAAAATCTCCCAATCCAGCCCCCGGCTGATGTGTTGTTCCAGGTTCCAGACTTGATACTTCAATTCAAAGTCTGTTTGCGTACCCATCTCTGGCTTCACCGAGAAGTTCAACATCGCCTTAATCTGTGGCGCATAGTTGAGTGTGTTTTGCTTGAAGGTGTCTAAC
>JBCBZF010000604.1:0-4525 GCA_039815525.1 Bacteroidota bacterium
CTGAAGCGATCGCCATCATACAGCAAAATGCCTTGTGGGTTGGGTTTGAGACCAACCAGATAGCAGGTTTTGGGCATGTCAAATGGACCAGGTGCATCTTTTTCTGTAAAAGACCAGGCATCCTCGGATTCCCAGCGCAGATAAGGCCCTTTTTCCTGTTCGGGTATGGGCGTATCCAAGAAGACATCAATGAAGCGTAAGAGACTTGTGCGGCCCTGGCTGCGTTCCTGTTCCCGGTCATTGACGGTGAAATGCAGGCTGTCAATTTTTGGAACCGGTACGATGCTTTCTGGGCGGGAACGCACGACCTCCCCGTTTTTGAGCGTGATTTCTAGGTAGTAGCTGTGGCCCACTTCGCCCTGCACCCTTTGGCCTGCAGTTTCGTACACGCCTTCTGAAACTTCCGTAAAAGCTTCAGAATTGCCATCGTCATCAAAAATGGTCAGGCTTGCTTCGGTTTCCGGCAAGATTTTTACTGAACCAAAAGAGGCGGTTTGGGCAATGCTGACCCGAATGGGTCCTGGGTGGGTGGTGATCTGACCATACACCACAATCGGCCGCTCTTCGAGCGGGGGGCGAAAGCGAATCGGATCAATGCAGCTATTCAACAGCAAGACCACAAGGATGGCAAACAGACTCAGGAGGGAAAAAGCGTGTTTGTGCATGAGCAATTCTTATTGTCCCCAGTAATAGGGACGGTCGTAGACAAATTCAGCTTCCCGACGCATACAGTTGTAACAGATACGCGGCAGGATCATATTGGGCAGCCAGGGAAGAGTTGGACAATATCGATCTTCCAGGCGCCAGGGGGCAAAATTGAGCGGTAGGACAAAATTAAAGGCCGTATCAACCGCATTGGCTTCTACATAGCCGAGCACCAGATCCTTGGGATCATTCGGATTGTAGAGATTGCCTTGTATCAAAGCTGGCGGGCGGTCAAAAATTGATCCGACCAGATTGGCCACTTCATCTAGTTGAGACCAATATCGCCAGGCTTCTTCAGTCATAGAATATTGGAAGGCCAAAAAATAATGTCTTTCAGAAAAGGTGCTGTCAATTCGCCGACTGGCAATGAACTGAGACGCCCATTGATCCACTTTTAGTTCATCCCCATTGAACAAGATAATGGCTTGTGGATTGGGCTTTTGATGTAACCGATAGCAGATTTTGGGGACATCAAAAGGGGAGCGTGGATCATCCCGCTCGGTAAACGACCAGGCGTCTTCGGATTCCCAGCGGAGATACGGCCCTTTTTCCTGCTGGGGAATGGGGGTGGAGACATAAGCATCCACAAACTTTTGAAACTCAGCCAGACCTCTGGAACGCGGCAGAATTTTATCGGTGAAGACCAGACTCAGGCTGTCCATGGTGGGGACTGCTGGTAAAACCTCCGGTCTGGAATAAATTTCACGGCCATCAACCAGTTTGATTTCTACCCAATATGCACGGCCTACGGTTCCCCGTATGATCTCACCTTTGGTTTCATACAAACCGGCTTCGCTTTCTGCGAATGCCTCTTCTTCACCAGCATCGCTCTTCAAAATGACGCGCGCACTGCGAACCGGTACCACGGCGGCCGAGCCGAAGGCCTGGACACGACCGATCTTGATGCGGGTCGGTCCGGGATGGGTCGTCACCTGGCCGTATACCACAATCTGTAAGTCATCTGGATCGGGCTCAAAACGAATTGTATCGACGCAGGCTGCCAACGACAACAGGCACAGTAACCAAAGATATGTCAGTTTATCCTTCATGTGCACGCATCAATCAGTCCCAGTAGTAGGGCCGTTCTTTGATCATTCCCGGAATTTTTTCGCAGTTATAGCAATGGCTGGGATAAATCGCCTTGACATCCCAGGGAAACCGAAAGCAATAGACTTCTACAACATATTCGGTGGCAAAATCAGTGGCCACAATGCGGCTAAAAGCGGTATCCACCGCATTGGCTTCGAAAAACCCCAGTATTTGTGTATTGGGGCGATCTGCATCATACAAATTCCCCCCAATCGGGGCTGGCGGCGCATCAAAAATAGTTCCCTGAAGATTGACTACCTGATCGAGGCGCTGCCAATATTCAAAGGCAGAACGCGTGAGCACTGACTGGAATCCTAAGAAAATATGCCGTTCGGTAAAGCTGCTGTCTACCCGACGACTGGCCAGGAATTGATCCCGCCAGGGGCCACTATTGTGGCGGTCTCCATCAAATAGCATGATGGCTTGTGGGTTGGGCTTTTGTCCCAATAAATAACAGGTTTCTGGAATGTCAAAGGGCCAGTCGATACTGTCTTTCTCTGTAAATGACCATGCATCTTCAGCCTCCCAACGCAAATAGGGACCCTCCGCCTGCTCAGGTATGGAAGTGTGCAAAAAGACATCAATAAACTTCTGAAATTGGGCCAAGCCGGCAGAACGGGGCAATATTTTGTCGCGCAATTCCCACTGCATGGAATCAATGGAAATCATCTCAGGCATCATTTCCGGGCGAGACAAAATATGTCTGCCATCCGGCAGGCGAATGTCAATCCAATATTCCCGACCGGGCCGACCAATGATTTCTCCAGAGGTCCTGTAATGCCCGTTTTTACCTTCCTGAAACTGTTCCTGCCGTATCCCATCTTCTACCAAAAAGGCAATCACTCCTTCTACTCCAGCAGGACGAACATCGCCAAAAGTCTGGGTACGATTGATGACGATGTCGTAAGGGCCTGGATGCGTCGTGATACGACCATAAATCTGAATACGCTGTTCTGCCGCTTCTTGATCAAATTCAAGTGGGCGAACACATGCCATCAATACACTAGCCATCAGCAAGCTGAGGCGTAAAAACGCATATTGATGACGTACAGACATAGGGTGCTATTTACTTTTCGTTGGATTGATCGTATAACGCGCTACGCCACCGCATGGGCGGCCATTGGCATCGGTTCCCTGAACCCGAATGACAAAATCGCCGACGGCATTGGTATGAGTGAAATCAAGCTGAACCTGACCGGAAGCATCCGTCTGCAAGTCTGGGTCCCAATGTATGACCGGACGCAAAACGGGCAATGGATCTTTGCCTGGGTTGGGAGCCAGTTTAGGCGCAAATGCCTTCGCTTCATGGAAACCTTCTATGTCAAACGTATTGGAAACGGAGGCGTAGTTACGTCCATTGATGGCCCTGGTGTACAGAGACATGATGCCATTACGGCCCAGTGCCCCCCACTGTTTCTCAAGGGTTCTGGTCTTAAAAAACTGCTCAATCCGCGAGAGTTTTTTCCACTCCATCTTCAGCAGCCGATCTTCATCGATGGCAATATGATGGTCAATCAAATAGAGTGGAGGAAACATATAGGGCTGCTTGGTTTCATAATTCGCAATTCGCAAACTGAGATTGCCATTGTCCATTTTGGTAATCCGCGCCCAGGGAATCCCATCTGATACAAAGGCTTCCAAAGATTCGAAGGTGATGTATTTGTTGAGATTGTAGAGTTTATCTGGCTTAAAAGGCGAAATCAGTGAGTCTAACACCACTCGTTCTGGCTGGGGAACCATGCTAAATACCTTTCGAAACTGTTTACGCATCCGGGCTTCGTTGACCATGCGATCAATAACCAGGTCTGCACGACCCTGCCCTTGTTCCTGCTCTGTCCAGGGCCAGCGTGCAGATGCCTCGTCCAACGCAATCCGGGCTTCCGGATTGTGAAAAAGCTCGAAATCATGAATTTGCATCACCCGACTGCCATTGAAATCCTCTAGCGGCATTTCGAAGCGCCCATCGGTACCCGTTTTTCGCCAGGTATTCTTCACTTTCTCCACATCCCAGATCGACAAATACGAAGTCTCCAGTTCTTTCCAGCGTTCCGCTTCATAGGCAGTACCCCGCAAAAAAAGTTTTTTTTCAGGTGGAAAAAGCCCGGAAGGCTTACCCGCAGGTAAACGCCGGTGCTGGCCTTTGTGCCCCACCACATCTGAGTGCCCCTCTGCCTGCAAACTCTCTGCAGCGATTGACACCGATAGGTTTGCCCGTACTGAACGCCCTTCCTGATCGCTAAGCGCTATCTGGACCAAGCCTTTACCACCCACAGTTGGCGTCGAAATCATCCTGATCGCAATCTGCAAACTGTCTTCGCTACGGCGGGTCGAGCGCTGATGTGGATACCGATACAAAGCCGTCCGATCATTGATCCCGTAGATGGGGAGTTTCCGCAGGTATTGGAACTGTGGTCCATAATTGAGGTTCCATTGGGTGTAAACCCGGAGGCTGTACTGCCCACTGCTAAGGTCGGTTGGAATCTCAATTTCACCAGCCAGTGGACTGTCGATGAGGTGTTGCTGATGTTCAATTACTTGTCCTTTCAAGTCCAGTAGATCAACATGGATGATGCGGCTGCTGAGACTTTTTTGCAATAAATGGACTTTATACCAAATCGTCTCGCCACTCACATACACATCCTGATTGGTGTGAAGGGCAAAACATTCCGGTTCCTGGGCCATGAGATGACCAGTCAGGCAGAAAAGGATCAGGAGGCAGTAGCTTTTCATC